>CAZRLJ010000031.1:0-8088 GCA_964600905.1 uncultured Acutalibacter sp.
AAACTCATCCACAATGATGACTTCGCCGTCCTTCACCACATAGTCCTGGTCCCGGTGCATGATGCCCCAGGCCCGGACAGCCTGGTTCACATGGTGCTGGATGCGGATGTTGTCCGGGTCCGTCAGGTTCTCCACGCCGAAATATTCCTCGGCCTTCTTCACACCCCGGCGGGTGAGCGTGGCGGTCTTATGCTTTTCATTGATCACATAGTCGTAATCCTTGTAGAGCTCGTCGTTGTCCTCCTTCTCGTCGGTCTCCTTGACCCGGATGGGCTTGAGGCCCCGGGCAAAGGAATTGGCCCGGACGTAGAGGTCGTCGGCCTTGTCTCCCTGGCCGGAAATAATCAGGGGTGTGCGGGCCTCGTCGATCAGGATGGAGTCCACCTCGTCCACAATGGCATAGTGATGGCCCCGCTGGACCTTGCTCTCCTTGTGGACCACCATGTTGTCCCGGAGGTAGTCAAAGCCCATTTCGTTGTTGGTGCCGTAGGTGATGTCGCAGGCGTAAGCCTCCCGCTTTTCTCTGGCGTCCATACCGGTCAGGGCAAGTCCCACCGTCATGCCCATAAAATTGAACACGCGGGCCATCATCTCGCCCTGATATTTTGCCAGGTACTCGTTGACCGTTACCACATGGACCCCTTCGCCCGTGAGAGCGTTCAGGTAGGCGGGCAGCGCCAGGGTGAAGGTTTTGCCTTCACCGGTTTTCATTTCGGCGATGCGGCCCTGGTGCAGGATCACGCCGCCCTGGACCTGCACAGGGAACAGCCGGATGGAAAGCACCCGGGCCATGGCCTCCCGGCAGGCCGCGAAGGCGTCGGGAAGAATGTCGTCCAGGGTCTCGCCTTTTTCCAGGCGGCTCCGGAGAAGCGGGGTCTGGGCCTTGAGCTCTTCATCGCTCATGGCCTTGTACTGCTCCTCCATGCCCAGGACCCTGTCCACCAGGGGCTGGATGCGCTTCAGCTCTCTCCTGCTGTAATTGCCGAACAGCTTTGTCAGAATATTATTGGCCATAAAATGACATCATGCCTTTCCATGAGATTCACCGAATATCTGCCGGAAATTTTCACAGGGACCACCGCGCCGGCAGGACGCACTGATCAGAATGGCTATGCATGGTGATTATACCACAGCCGGCAGGCAAATTGCAAGAAAAGCCATACTTTGTTTACAAATGCAGGCCTCCAAAAAAAGATGTAAAATAAGCTTGACATTTCCACAGGCCTGTGTTATGCTGTGGCTGTAAAGCGAACTTTACATATCGATACGCAGCCAGATGGCTTCATCTGGCGAAAGGAGGAACGCCATGAACAACCGCATCAGTGAATTTCGGCGGGCCAGGTCCTGGACCCAGGAAGAGCTGGCCAGCCGGGTGGGCGTCACCCGCCAGACCATTATTTCCCTGGAAAACGGCCGCTACAACGCCTCGCTCCTGCTGGCCCACAAGCTGGCGGCCTGCTTTGAAACCACCATTGAAAAACTGTTTATTTTCGAGGAGGAAAAACCATGTTGATGAAATCATTTGTAAACAACCTGTTTCCCACCGATTTTGAAAAGTCACTGAAGCTCCGGCGTCTGATTTCCCTGGGGCTTTTGGCCGTGGGACTCATAGGCTTTGCCTGCTATTTCCTGCTGGTGCCGGACAGCAGCCTGCCCGAGTTTGCCCAGGGCTTCTACCTGGGAGCCGCCTCCGGGATCGTTCTGGGAGCCGTGGTGCTGTTTTTCCGAACCCAGTACCTGCTGAACCATCCTGACGCCCGGAAAAAGGCCCAGGTACAGGAGCAGGACGAGCGGGAGGTAACGATCCGGAACAAAGCGTTTATGACAGCGGGGGTTGTCACCTTTTTCGTTTCTGCCGGCGCTCTGTTTGTGGTGCTGCCCCTGAGCATAGCCGCCTTCCGGGCTCTGCTGGGCACTATGATCCTTTACGGCTTTAGCTTTGTGGTGAGCACCGCCTATTTTTCCAGAAAGCTGTAAGCACGAACCGGCACACACAAAAAGGACAGTGGAACATCATCCACTGCCCTTTTTTCCCGCAAAAATTCCGCAGCCCTTCGTCTCCCCGGTCACGCGGGGTCGGACAAATACTCGTTGATGGCGCCCAAGGTCACCTCGTAGTCCTGCTTCACCCTCTCGAAAAGGGCCGGGGCCTCAGGGGAGGGCGCGCCGCTGCGCAGGTCCTCCGTCAGCTCGGAGGAGGACTCCGCCAGCCTGCTGAGAGCCAGGTTCAGGCTGACGCCCTTGAGAGAATGGGCGGCCCGAAAGGCCGTGGGCCAGTCCCCGGCGGCAAAGGAATCCGCCAGCAGCTGGTAATTGGGATCCTTTGGAAACAGGGAAAGGAATTTTTTGACCCGTTCCTCCTGGCGCAGCCGCTGGAAAATGGCCTCGTAATCCCCACCCATTTTGGCGTAGCATTCTTTCAGTTCCATCTGCAAATACCTCCCATGCCTTGTCATAGCTACAGTGTAACCTTTTCTTGTCCCGATTGCAACCCTGAAACCCCAAAAGCCGCATTTTTGTGCATAAAATTTTTACGAAATTGCCAAAAAACTTTTCCCCACCCCTTTCTTTTCCCGGAAAAACTGCTATAATGAATGCAGAATAGCCGCCGGTGCGGCAAAGCATACAAGTGAGAGGAGTTTTTCCTAATGGCAAAGATCATCGGTCGTCCCGCCCTGCCCAATATGCCCTGGCAGGATAAGCCCGAGGGCTTCACCAAGCCCGTGTGGCGCTACACGGAGAATCCCATCATCCAGCGCGACGCGATCCCCACCTCCAACAGCATTTTCAATTCCGCCGTGGTGGTGTTCGGCGACGCCTACGCCGGCGTGTTCCGCTGCGACAACCGCGGCGTGGAAATGGACATCTTCGCCGGTTTTTCCAAGGATGGCATTCACTGGGAGATCAACCACGATCCCATCGTCTTTGAGGGCGAAAAGGACGTGACCCGCAAGGAATACCGGTACGATCCCCGGGTGTGCTTCATCGAGGACCGCTATTATATCACCTGGTGCAACGGCTATCACGGCCCCACCATCGGCGTGGGCTACACCTACGATTTCAAGACCTTCTATCAGCTGGAGAACGCTTTCCTGCCCTACAACCGAAACGGCGTGCTGTTCCCCCGGAAGATCGGCGGAAATTACGCCATGGTCAGCCGTCCCAGCGATACCGGCCACACCCCCTTCGGAGACATCTTTTACAGCGAGAGTCCCGACCTGTGCTACTGGGGCAAGCACCGCTGGCTGTTCGGCACCGCCAACGGCTGGCAGTCCAAGAAAGTTGGCCCCGGCCCCACCCCCATCGAGACCGATGAGGGCTGGCTGATGATCTACCACGGCGTGCTCAATTCCTGCAACGGCTTTGTGTACCGCTTCGGCGTGGCCCTGCTGGACATCGACCGTCCCTGGATCGTCAAGGAGCGCAGCCGCTTCTATGTATTCGGGCCTGAGGAGTCCTATGAGCTCACCGGCGACGTGCCCAACGTCACCTTCCCCTGCGCCACCCTGACTGATCCGGAAACCGGCCGCATCGCCATCTACTACGGCGCGGCGGATACCGTCACCGGCCTTGCCTTCACCACCGTGGACGAGCTGCTTTCCTATCTGAGAAAGTACCCCATGCCGGTGGGCGACCAGGAGAACAAATAAGTTCCAGAGCGGGCGGGGCCTTTGCCCCGCCCCTTTCTTTGTGAAATCCCGGAAAGGGCTTGACTTAAAGCGCACTCTAACTTATATAATATAGACATATTTTGTGCCTGCCCCCAGGGCGGGAAATCAAATCTCAGTAGGAGGAAAACAAAAAATGGCTGACAAGTATCTTGGCGAAAGCATCAAAAAGCTGGGCTTCGGCCTGATGCGCCTGCCCATGAAGGATCAGGAGATCGACATGGAACAGGTCAAAAAAATGGTTGACGCCTTTATGAGCAAGGGCTTCACCTATTTTGACACCGCTTATGTGTACATTCAGGGCAAGTCCGAGGTGGCCCTGGGCGAGGCCGTGGTAAAGCGCTATCCCCGGGACAGCTTCCAGTGCGCCAGCAAGCTCCCCCTGTGGGATCTGAAGGACGCCGCCGAAATGGATAAGGTGCTGCAGGAGTCCCTGGACCGGGCAAGCCTTACCTATTACGACTTCTACCTGCTCCATGCCATGGGCGCCGAAACCGTGAAAAAGGCGGACGCTCTGGGCGCCTGGGACTTCATGAAGAAGGCGAAAGAACAGGGAAAGGCCAAGCACATCGGCTTCTCCTTCCATGACAGCGCCGAGGTGCTGGAGGACATTCTGAAAAATCATCCGGAAATGGAATTCGTCCAGCTTCAGATCAACTATGCCGACTGGGACAGCGACAGCGTACAGTCCCGGAAGTGCTACGAGGTGGCCCGGAAATACGGCAAGCCCGTGATCATCATGGAGCCCGTGAAGGGCGGCGCCCTGGCCAACATGACCCCCGAGGTCCAGAAGCTGTTCAAGGACGCCCGGCCGGAGCTGTCCATCCCTTCCTGGGCCGTGCGGTATGCCGCCTCTCTGGAGGGCCTGGTCACCGTGCTTTCCGGCATGTCCACCGAGGAACAGATGAACGACAACCTCTCCTATATGGAGCATTTCGAGCCCCTGTCCGGCGATGAGCGGGAAGTGGTAAAGAAGGCTGTGGATATTCTGAGCAGCATTCCCACCGTGCCCTGCACCGCCTGCAAATACTGTGTGGACGGCTGCCCTCAGAAGATCAACATCCCCGGCATTTTCTCCACGCTCAACGGCCTGCTGCTCTACAATAATGTAGAGGGCGCGAAGGATCGCTATGCCCACACCGTGCACGATGGCGGCAAGGCCTCCGACTGCATCCAGTGCGGCAACTGCGAGGCCCACTGCCCCCAGCATATTGAGATCATCGAGACCCTGAAAAAGGCCGCGGCTTCTCTGGAGTGAGCCCCCCGGGCGGCGCAGACGCCCAATCGATTTCAAGCGAGGTAGAGGTTCAAGATGAAAATCCAACACAAAACAGGCGTATCCGCTTACCGCTCCGAGGGATTTATCGGCCGGTACCAGCGGCTTGTAAAGGACGTTGTCATCCCGTACCAGTACAGCGTGCTGCGGGACGAAGCCCCCGGTACGGAAAAAACTCATTCCATCGAGAATTTTCGTAACGCCGGGAAGGCTCTCCGGGGAGAGGACGTGGGCGACGGCTTCCAGGGAATGGTCTTCCAGGACAGCGACGTTGCAAAATGGATCGAAGCGGCAGCCTATTCCCTGGCGGATTTTCCCGATCCGGAACTGGAAAAAGACCTGGACGCTGTCATCGAGCTTGTGGCGGAGGCCCAGGATCAGGACGGCTATCTCAACACCCGGTTCACCGTCACCGACCGGGAGAGCCGCTGGACGAATCTGCAGGAAAACCACGAGCTCTACTGCGCGGGACATATGATGGAGGCTGCCTGCGCCTACTATGAAGCCACAGGCAAACGCCGTCTGCTGGACGTCATGCTGAAAAACGCGGAGCATATCCACAGGCATTTCATCATGGAGAAAAATGCCGGCTTCCCAGGGCATCCCGAAATCGAGCTGGCCCTGATGAAGCTGTACCGCCTGACCGGAAACGAGCACTGCCTGGAGCTGGCAGAGCATTTTATCAACACCAGGGGAACCGATCCCGACGTGTGGAAAAAGGAAGCGGCAAAGCGGGGCGAAAGCAGGGACCCGGACCTGGAGTACACCCAATCCTACGCGCCTGTCCGGGAACAGCGGGAAGCAAGAGGCCACGCGGTGAGAGCGGTCTATCTCTTTACCGCCATGGCGGACCTCGCCTCCCAGACAGACGACAAGGAGCTGTGGAAGGCCTGCCGCGCACTTTGGGAAAACATCACCCAAAAGAGGATGTATGTGACAGGCGGGATCGGGTCCACCTATATTGGAGAGGCCTTTACCGCCGATTACGACCTGCCCTCCGATACCGCTTACGCTGAGACCTGCGCCTCCATCGGACTGATGTTTTTCGCCTCCCGGATGCTGGAAAGCGACGTAAACGGCGAGTATGCGGACGTGATGGAGCTGGCCTTTTACAACACGGTCCTGGCTGGCGTCCAGCTGGACGGGAAACGGTTTTTCTACGTGAATCCGCTGGAGGCCCTGCCCGGAATTTCATCCGCTGCGCCCACACACCGCCACGTGCTGATCGAGCGTCCCAGGTGGTACGGCTGCGCCTGCTGCCCTCCCAATGCAGCCAGACTGATCTCCTCCTTCGGGCAATATGCCTACGGAGAAAATGAGGATACCGCCTTCTGCCATTTGTACGCCGCGGGAGAGGTTCAGTTCGCAAACGGGATGAAGCTCTGCTGCGACACCTCCTATCCCTACGGCTTTACGGTCACATACAAGATCATCCACGGCGGAAACCTGGCTGTCCGCATTCCCGCATGGAGTAAGAAAAACCGCCTGCTGGTAAACGGCGCAGAACACCGGGCTGAACCGGAAAAGGGGTATGTCTATTTGGGCGTGCAGGACGGCGATACCGTGGAATTGACCCTGGACGACAGGACAGCCTTTGTCTATGCCTCCCCCAAAGTCCCCGCCCTGTCGGGGAAGGCGGCTGTGCGCAGAGGCCCGCTGATTTACTGCTTTGAGGGGGCCGATAACGACGGCGATGTTTTGTCCCTCTCCCTCCTGAAAAACGGACGGCTGACTGTCAGCTCCACCGCCGACGAGGCTCTGGGCGGCGCTGTAAAAATCGGCGCGGAGGCAATCAGGCGCTCCGGCCCGGATCGGCTCTACACCGACGAGCCTCCCCGGGAAACGGCCTGCACAGCCATTGCCGTGCCGTACTACACCTGGGCAAACCGGAGCCCGGGAGAGATGCGGGTATGGCTGCCGGTTGACTGAGAAATGCACAAAAGAAAAGCGAATACTTGCTTTCAGCAAGAAAGCTGGGGTTGTCAAATGGAAAACCCCGGCTTTTTTCTTTTTCCCGTCCGCTCTGCTGCGGCGTAAAGCGCGGAAGGACAGGAAAAAATACTGTGAGAAGCAGGCTGTTTCCCCGCCGCCTGCGTTCAAGTATTTTTTCTTTGCTTTTTTCGACCATATGTGGTAGAATATGATGAATCTGTATGCAAATCTAGGACGATGGAGCCAAAAGGCTCGCCATCCCCTGTAAAAAATATCCTCGACTTGCCCGGATGAGGTGAAGCCATGCGAACCATACGAAAACTGAAACGCACCATCATTTTTCTGCTGAAAACCGCCCTGTACTTCTGCCTGTTCGCCCTCTTTTTCGGCTTTTTCAGCATTGACAATCCCTGGCTGCTGGGCCTGAGCCGTACCTCCGCCGTCACCATGCTGACCTTCGCGGTCATGGGCGTTATGATGATGTCCGTTTACGGCGGCTACGCCGTAGGGGCCCAGAAAAGCAAGCCCATTATCCATTCCCTGGTCATGTCCACCATTTTAACGGACCTGATGACCCATCTGATGCTGTGCATCATGAACACCAGCGAAAAGAAGAATCCCACCTTTGTCTATGAACAGCCCCTGCTGCTTTTGCTGGTGATGTTCCTCCAGGTGCTGGTGATCATTCTCTTCACCTATCTTGGAAACTTTCTTTACTTCCGCCTGACGCCGCCGGAAAAATGCTGTGTGATCTCCTCCTCCCGGGAAAGCCTGGGACATATCATTCCCAAGATCCTCCGGTTCCAGCGGCAGTACGAGCTGGACGAGATCGTCCGCTACGACGCCCCCAATGTGCTGGACGTCATTTCCCGCAACGATACGGTATTCCTCTACGATGTGCCTCTCCATGAGCGTCTTGCCCTGACGGACTTCTGTTATCAGCAGCAGAAGAATATCTATTATAACTTTGAAATGAACGACGTGGTGTCCCAGGGCGCCCGATACCTGAATCTGGATGACAAATCCCTGGTGATGTATACCGCCAAGGACCTGACCCTGGAGCAGCGGATCGTCAAGCGCCTGATGGACCTTGCCATCTCCATGCTGGCCCTGATCATCACCAGCCCCATTATGCTGGGCTGCGCCATTGCCATCAAGCTGGAGGATCATGGCAGCGTGTTCTTCAAGCAGCAGCGGCTCACCAAATACGGC
>CAZRLJ010000031.1:8098-22214 GCA_964600905.1 uncultured Acutalibacter sp.
CGGCCGGGTGTTTGAGGTGTACAAGTTCCGCACCATGCGGGACAACTCCATTATGCAGTCCGTCACGGAAAACGATGACCGTATCACGAAGGTGGGCAAGGTCCTGCGGAAATACCGGCTTGACGAGCTGCCCCAGATGCTGAACATCCTCAAGGGGGACATGACCGTGGTAGGCCCCCGGCCGGAAATGCTGGAAAACGTGAAAAAATATACCGAGGAGCTGCCGGAGTTTGCCTACCGGCTTCGGATGAAAGCCGGCCTTACGGGCCTGGCCCAGATCTCCGGCAAGTACAACACCTCCCCCAAAGACAAGCTGGTCATGGACCTGATGTATATCGAGAATTACAGCATCTGGCAGGACCTGAAGCTGATTTTCCAAACGGTGACCGTGTTCTTCAAGGCTTCTGAAAGCACCGAGGCCTTTGGCGAAACACAGCTGTACGACTTTGACGAGGATCGGGTCAAGAACCGGAAGCTGGCCCAGGACGCCGCAAGGCGGGCCGCGGAAGCCGCCGAAGATCCGGAGCAGCTTTCCTTTGACGAGGAGGGGCATTGAGCCATGGCGATCACAGATTATCTGAAACGCACCTTTTCGGGCACGGCAGCAGAATTCTATCAACAAGCTGACCAGGCCCTGGAACAAGGGAAAAAGCTGTTCATCATTACTGCCAATCCGGAAATTATGATGAGCGGAGAGAGGACCCCCCTCATTGACCGGATGCTTAGAGGGGAAGAAACCGCTGTGGTCCCCGACGGGATCAGCGTGGTAAAAGCCATGAGGCGCTGCGGGGTCCCGGCAAAGGAGCGCATCACCGGGGTAGACCTGGCAGAGCATATGCTCCAAACTGCCGGGGAGACGGGAAAATCCGTGTACCTGCTGGGGGCAAGGGAAGAAGTGGTTTCCACGCTGGCGGAGAAGCTCAAAAAGGAATATCCCCGGATCACGGTAGGATACCACAACGGCTACGACGGCGACAAGGACGAAATCTTCACCCGGGAAATTGTTCCTGCGGCGCCGGACCTGGTCCTGGTGGCCCTGGGGGTCCCGGCCCAGGAAATGCTGATCGACAAGCACCTTCCTCAATTTGAGAAGGGCGTTTTCATTGGCGTGGGCGGCTCCTTTGACGTGCTCAGCGGCCTGAAGCAGCGGGCCCCCGCCTTTTTTGTAAAGACCAATACCGAGTGGCTGTACCGCATCGCCCGGGAGCCCTCCCGGCTAAAGCGGTTCTGGCAGAACAATGTGCAATTCCTTCGAAAGGTGAAGAAATAGCCTGGCAAAGCGTTTCGGCCTGAGATTTCAAACCATATCCCTCTGCGCAGAAGGAGGCTGTTGTTATGGAAAAAATAAAGGTTCTGTCCGTGTTCGGCACACGGCCCGAGACCATCAAAATGGCTCCGCTGGTGAAGGAGCTGGAAAGCCGGGAGGAATTTGAAAGTGTGGTGTGCGTCACGGCCCAGCACCGGCAGATGCTGGATCAGGTGCTGGACGCCTTTTCTATTCGTCCCCAATACGATCTGGACATCATGAAGCAGGGACAGACCTTGTCCGACATTACCGCCCGGGTGCTTAAGGGCATGGCAACCGTGCTGGCGGAGGTAAAGCCCCACATCATGCTGGTACACGGCGACACCACCACCACCTTCGCGGGAGCCCTTGCCGCCTATTACGCCCAGGTGGCCGTAGGCCACGTAGAGGCCGGCCTGCGGACCTACGACAAATACTCCCCCTATCCTGAGGAGATGAACCGCCAATTTGTGGGCTGTGTGGCGGACCTGCACTTTGCGCCTACGGAGCTGAGCCGCCAGAACCTCTTAAAGGAGGGAAAGCGGCCCGAGACCATTGTGGTCACGGGAAACACCGCCATTGATGCCATGAGGACCACCGTGCGGGAGGACTATTCCGACGAGCTGCTGGACTGGGCCGGGGACTCCCGCCTGATCGTGCTGACGGCCCACCGCCGGGAAAACCTGGGAGAGCCCATGCACCGCATGTTCCGGGCGATCCGGCGGATCGTGGAGGAATTTCCCGATGTGAAGGTGATCTATCCCGTCCACCTGAACCCGCTGGTACAGCAGGCCGCCGAGGCCGAGCTCAGCGGCAGCAGCCGGGTGCGGCTCATCGCCCCTCTGGAGGTGGTGGAATTCCACAATCTTCTGGCCCGCTCCCACCTGATCCTGACCGACAGCGGCGGCATTCAGGAGGAGGCCCCTTCCCTGGGAAAGCCGGTGATCGTCCTGCGGGATACCACCGAGCGGCCGGAGGGCATCGCCGCCGGAACCCTGAAGCTGGCCGGCACCCATGAGGAAACCATCTACTCCATGATCCGGGAGCTGCTGACCGATAAGCAGGAATACGCCCGGATGAGCCACGCCAGCAACCCCTACGGCGACGGCCAGGCCAGCCGCCGGATCGCAGACGCCATTGTGGCCTGGAAGAAAAAAGGCGGAAAATGATCCGCCTGCTGCCAACGCAAAAAAAGGACCGACCTACCATGAAAGAAAAACCTACAAAAATTCAAAACAATGACCTGATAGAAAACCAGCCCCAGGAGGATGAGCCTCAAGAGGCCCGGGAGGAACGGAAGCCGCTGGGCCTCCGTTTCCGCTTTGGCCCCGGTCATCTCCTGCCCGCGGGACTGCTTCTCCTGGCTACGGGGCTTCTCTTTTTCCTGTGCCCCTCGCTGTTTCAGGATGCGGAAACGGGAGGCTTCCTGCCGGACGGCTTTTTCATTGCCTTCTGCTGTCTTTCCCTGCTGGGAACGGTTCTGTTTTTGACAGAACTGCGGCTGCCGCTGATGATCCGTCGGATAGCCGGAGGCTCCCTGCTGTTTTTGGCCCCTCTGGGGGCCTTCATCGCCGTAGATACCATCAACGGCACCCGGCTTCCGTCCTTCCCCGTACTCCGCAGCCTGGGCAATTACCTCTGCTATTTGATGGTCTTTGCCCTGCTCTATGCCATTTTCCGCCGGAGCTGGGTCACCATTCTCTGCGGCGGCAGCGCTTTCCTGCTGTTTGGCGTCGCCAACTATTTTGTGGTGCAGTTTAGGGGCGAACCTATCCTGCCCTGGGACGTCTCAGCGATCACCACCGCCGCCGCGGTCTCCCAGGGCTACCGTTACACCCTGACCAGGCCCATGGTCCTTTCCCTGCTGGGACTGGTCTGCGTCTCCGTGCTGGCGGCAAAGCTGAGCCCGGAGACAGTGAATGCCCGGGGAGAAGCCTTCGGCAGAGCCCGGCGGGTAAAGGAACGCCTCTGCGCCCTGGGGCTGGCGCTTGCCCTGGTCGTGCTGATTTTCCCTGCCAACATCCTGTCTTCCATGAACATTTCCGTCTGGGCCTGGAACCAGAAGACCAGCTCGGAGATCACGGGCGTCCTGGCGGGCTTTGTTGCCAATATCCAATTCCTGATGGTGGAAAAGCCGGCGGACTATTCCCACGATACCGTGGAAGGCCTGGAAAACCGGCTGGAGGCTTTGGAGGAGCCGGAACCTCTGGGAGACCCGGAGGGCCTGCCCACCATCATCGCCGTGATGAACGAATCCTTTACGGACATGGGCGCCGTCGGGAATCTGGAGCTGACAAGGGACGCCGCGCCATTTCTCCATCAGCTGCAAAGGTCCGGGGAGGTTCTTTGGGGCACGGCCTATTCCTCTGTCTACGGGGGAAACACCTGCAACAGCGAGTACGAGTTTCTCACCGGCAACACCACAGCCTTTCTGCCGGCGGGCAGTAAGCCCTACCAGCAATATGTCCTCCGGGACCAGACCGCCCTGCCGGACATCCTGAAAAGCTACGGCTACTTTTGCACTGCCATCCATCCCGGAAACCGGAACGCCTGGCACCGGGACACCGCCTACCCCTACCTGGGCTTTGACCGGTTCATTGCCGCCAGGGATTTTGAGGTGCAGCGGAAGCTCAAGCGCGGCCTGACCACCGACGATTCGGGCTACGACCAAGTGATCCACACCTACCAGAAGGGCATAAATTCCGGCGAGCCCCAGTTCCTGTTCCATGTGACCATCCAGAATCACGGCGGCTTTGAGGACGAAAAATATCCCACCACCGTCCAGGTGCAGGGCCGGGAGGGCAAATGGCCGCAGGCCGAGCAGTATCTGAGCCTCATCCGGGAATCCGACTCCGCCTTCCGCAGGCTGGTCACCTACTTCTCCCGCCGGAGCGACCCCGTGCTGATCCTGTTTTTCGGGGATCACTGGCCCAACCTGGAAACAGGCTTTCAGCAGGCGCTGCTGAACACAGACCCGAAGGATCCCGCCTTTTCCGACCTGATGCGGCAATATCAGGTTCCCTTCCTGCTGTGGGCAAACTACCCCCTGCAGGGTCAAAATTTGGGCGAGATCAGCATGAACTATCTTTCCGGCCTGCTGCTGCGGGCTGCCGGGCTGGAGGGGACGGACTACACCAAATATCTGGAGGAGCTTCGCCAGGAGGTCCCCGTCATCACCGCCGTGGGGATCAAGGGGGCCGATGGCCGTCTCTATAAAAACGGGGAGGAAACTCCCTGGGATGCGCTTTTGAAGGACTACGCCATATTGCAGTACAACAACGCCTTTGACCAGGACGGAAAGGCGGAGGGAATCTTTACAAGGTAAGGAGCGCGCTTATGCCAAAGGTAGCGGTACGCAGGATCAACGAGTGGGACGGCCCCGCCATGCTGAAAATCTACAGCCTTTACACTGGCACTGCCGCCGCCCCGGAGCCGGAGCCTCCCGCCCTGGCGGAATATATCCAGCGCATTGACAAATACACCTACGGCCTGGGCTGGCTCATGTGTGAGATCGATTCCATCCCGGCGGGCTTTTGTCACCTGACCGAGGACAGAAACGCCCCCAATAATCTGTTCTCCGTGGAGCTTCAGCTGTACGTGAAGCCGGAGTTCCAGCGGCTGGGCGTGGGCCGGGCCCTGTGGACCCTCATGCGGGACATGATGGAGTACGGCAGCCGCCGGCAGGTCTCTGTCCGGGTGGACGGCGCCAACCGGGAGGCCCTGGACTTTTTTGCCGCCATGGGTTTTGTCCCCTCCGGCACAGACCGGGAGAAGGGCCGGGAAATCCAGGTGCTTCGCTATGAACTGACACCCAGAGACCCGGAGATCGACCGCCCCGTAAAGCCCTATCTGCTGGACAATCTGGATTATGAGCGCCTCCGGGAGGCGGCAGCCAGGCTGGTGCGGGTTCCCGAAGAGAAATAGGGCAACACCGCACAATTCTAAGTGCCAGATTGCGTCGGCAAATTATTCGTCAGATGTAGCAAAAACCGCAGGCCATACTTTGTGTATAGCCGAGGATTTTTGCAAAATATGACGGGGAATTTGCAAGCAAGATGGCGCTTAAGGCGTTAGCCGCGAATTGTGCAGTGCTGCCATAGGCCGCAAAAATCCAGCGCCTGAAAGGCGCTGGATTTTTCTATACCTGCAAGGGATACGCGCTTACAGGTTTTCCCTCAGAAATGCGGCAATGGTCTCGGCTGCCTCCCGGTGGTTTTCCCGGCCGGGATGGCCTCGGGAGCCCATCGTTTCCTCCCGAACCTGGGGCAGGGCCAGATAGTGCGCCCGCAGGTCTCCCGTCTCCTGCCGGTATTCCTCTATTCCCCGGCGCAAAAGAGGCTCCACGGTGGGACAGTCGATCATGCCGAAAGCCCACACCAGCAGCGCTTCGGGATTTCTCCGCCGCAGCAGCTTCAGAAAGCTTCCCACGGCCTGTTGGAAGCGCTCCGCATCGGATGGCTCCATGGAACCGTCAGGGGCCATCTTTTGCTGAAAGGCCTCCCCGGTGGCCGGATCCTGCCAGGCAGGCTGATTCAGGGCGCCGCTGTCATTGGTTCCCAGATTCACGACCACCGCGTCTACGGGCCGGTGAGCCGAAAAATCCCAGGGCTCCCCGGCGCCCAGGCTCAGGTTTTGCTCCCCTGTCAGGGGGCCGCAGATCTGATCATAGTATTTGGGCAAAGCGTGATAGGGGTTATTGGTCCAGTCGGAGACCACGCCCCAGCCGCTCTGGGAGATCACCTGCACGTCGGCGTCCAGCAGCTCACCCACGCCCATGGGGAAGCCGTAAACGGCGGAGAAGAACATGGGGATCCAGTCCATTTCCGGCTTGGCCCCCGCCAGTCCCTCTCCGGAGGTGATGCTGTCTCCGATGAACTCCAGATTTTTCGCTCTGGGTGGAACGGGCAGAAAATCGCCGTCGGTAGACAGGCCGTCAATTTGCAGGAACACCCCCGGATCCTCCGGCATGGCCTGGCTCTCCCGGATGAATCGAATGTTTTTGACCGCTTCCGCGTTCATCCCCCGAAACAGGCACAGCTTTGATCTTCCTTTTGGGAGCATGATCCGGCTCAGCAGAGCGCCGTTTATCACCACGGCGGCCCAGACCTCCAGCCGGTCGTAGCCCGTGTTCAGCTCCAGCCACAGTTCACTGCCAGTGATGTTCAGCTCCACGCCGCTGCCGGTCCAGAACAGCGTAAGGGGCGAAAGCTCCTTCGTGGTTCGCCCCAGAACCTTCCGGCAGTTTTCCGGCAGCTGGGACAGGGTGTAAGATTTCAGTGGATTCATGGTGACTCCTCCTTTGGGGTAACACCGCGCAATTCTAAGTGCCGGATTGCGTCAGCAAATTTTTCGCCAGATGAAGCAAAAACCGCAGGCCATACTTTGTGTATAGCCGAGGATTTTTGCAAAATATGACGGAAAATCTGCAAGCAAGGTGGCGCTTAAGGCGTTAGCCGTGAATTGTGTGGTGTTGCCTTAGATCATTCAAAATAGAAGGTGCAGGAATGCTGTCCGCCGTTGACAAAAACCTCGCAGGTCCGGGTGTCCCGCAGAATTTTCACGTCCTGCACCTGGCTTTCCGGCAGCTCTAAAAGGGTCTTTCTGCCGTCGGTGACGGTGAAAACGCCCTTTTCCCGGCGCACCAGAGGATCCTCGGATCTCAGCAGCGGCAGGGCCTCCGCCACAGGGAAGCTGCACACCCTTCCTTCCCGCAGGGACAGCTCCCGGGGTACGGTCAGAGCACCGGTGCGGAGATTGGTCTCCGGCACGGGTCGGCCCCAGTTGTACAGCCAGCCGATCACAATCCGGCGGCCCTTGTGGTCCAGCAGGGTTTGGGGCGCGTAGAAATCCGGGCCCGTCTCCGGCTGCTGAAAGCTTTCCGGGGTGAAATGGAGGCCGTCAAATTCCCCCACCACAAACTGGGCCCGGCGGGGCTCGTCCATCCGGGAGAACATCAGCACCCACTTGTCCCCCAGGGGGAACAGGTCAGGACATTCCGGCACAGGACCGAAATCCCGGCTTTGAAACAGCGGTCCTGCGTACTCCCAATGGAGCAGGTCCCCGGAGCAGAACAGCAGCACGCTGGCTAAGCCATCCGCCCCAGCCCCGCAGACCATCCTCCAGCCATCCCCATAGGGAAAGACCTTTGGGTCCCGAAAGTCCCGGTTCCGGGGGTCCAGGGGGCTGTGGGCGATCACCGGGTTCCCCGGCAGCTTTTCAAAATGGATTCCGTCCCCGCTGACGGCCATAGACTGGGTTTGTCCCTGTTCCGCGGAAACGGAGGTATACATCAGGTACAGCTTTCCGTCCTTCTCCACGGCGGAGCCGGAAAAGCAGCCGCCCGCGTTCTCGTAGGGCATGTCGGGACACAGGGCGATGGGCAGCTCCTGCCAGTGGAGCAGATCCTCCGTCACCGCATGGCCCCAGTGCATGGGCCCCCAGGTGGGGCCGTAGGGATTGTGCTGAAAAAAGGCGTGGTACCTGCCCTGAAAATAACACAGGCCGTTGGGATCGTTCATCCAGCCCTGTTCCGGCTCAAAGTGCAAAAGCATCCTGGGTGTTCCGTTCATCATCATCGCCTCCGGCTTTTTCTCCATCATACACCTGCGCTGAGGAAAACGCAAGGGCAGTACCGCACAAAGAAAAACCGACAGATCGGTCAGAATCGTCGGTTGTATTTTCGTCCGGTATGGAGTATGATGAAGGCAAGAAAACGGAAGGAGCGGCATACCATGAACAAGACCATCCAGGCACTTTTACAGGGTAAGGGAGAAAACCACATTCTGCCCTTTTTCTGGCAGCACGGAGAGGATGAAGCCACCCTGCGGGAATACATGGGGGCCATTCAGGGGGCGGGCTGCGGCGCGGTGTGTGTAGAGAGCCGTCCCCATCCCGATTTCTGCGGCCCAAAATGGTGGCAGGATATGGACGTGATCCTGGACGAGGCCAGAAAGCGGGACATGAAGGTGTGGATTCTGGACGACAGCCATTTCCCCACGGGCTACTGCAACGGCGCGCTGGAAAACGCCCCGGAGGACCTGTGCCGCCAGGGGATCTGCGCCATCCGCCGGGAGTACGCCGGAGAGGCGGAGCCGGTGGAGCTGGATTTGCTGTCCCTGCTCCCGCCCCAGTACGAGCCCATCGGCCTGGAGGCCTTTATCCTCCCTACCCTGCCCACACCCCGGCACTATGAGGACGACGCCGTTCTCCGCGTCACGGCGGTGGAGCGAACCACCGGCGAAACCCGGGATCTCACGGCTTTCATCGAAAACGGCGTCTTGCGCTGGCAGCGCCCCGCCGGAAGCTGGACCCTGTGGGCGGTATTTCTGTCCCGGAACCTGGGCTACCACCGAAATTACATGAACATGCTGGACAAGCGCTCCTGCCGCACCCTGATCGAGGCGGTCTACGAGCCCCACTGGCAGCGCTACCAGGCGGATTTCGGCAAAACCATTGCCGGCTTCTTCTCCGATGAACCGGAGCTGGGCAGCGGCCACATGTACTTCATGGAGGGCTTCCTGGGCACCGACCAGGACCTGCCCTTCAGCGCGGATATGCCCCATGAGCTAGAAAAGCGCCTGGGGCCGGACTGGGCCGGACAGATGTACCTCCTGTGGGAAAACGGGGGCGACAAGGAACTGACCGCCAGAGTCCGCTATGCCTTTATGGACGCGGTGACAAAGCTGGTGCGGGAGGCCTTCTCCTATCAGATCGGCGACTGGTGCCAGGCCCACGGGATCCAGTACATCGGCCATGTGGTGGAGGACAGCAACGCCCACAGCCGCCCCGGCGCCAGTCTGGGCCACTATTTCCGGGGACTGAACGGCCAGCACATGGCCGGGATCGACCTTATCAGCAACCAGGTGCTGCCTCAGGTGACAGAGCCGAAAAAGAACATGTTTGGCGCTACAGACGACAGCGAATTCTATCAGTTTGCCATGGCAAAGCTGGCTTCCTCCGCGGCAGCCATTGAACCCAGGAAGCAGGGCCGCGCCATGTGCGAGTGCTTTGGCGCATATGGCTGGAGCGAGGGCGTCCGGCTGGAGAAATACCTCATCGACCACCTGCTGGTCCGGGGGATCAACCAGTTTGTGCCCCACGCCTTTTCCCCCGCTCCCTTCCCGGACCCGGACTGCCCGCCTCACTTTTACGCCCACGGCCACAATCCCCAGTACCGCCATTTCGGCAGGCTGATGGAATACGCCAACCGGGCGGCGGAGCTTTTGAGCTCCGGGGCGAACAGCGCCCAGGTGGCGGTGCTATACCACGGAGACGCCGAGTGGGCCGGGGAGGCCATGCTGAGCCAGAAGCCCGCCCGGGTCCTTACCGAGGCCCAGATCGACTTCGACATCATCCCCTGCGACGTTTTTGACGAGCCAGAGCGGTATTGCACCGCCATGGAGGGCGGCTTGACCGTCAACGGGAAAGCCTATAAGGCGCTGGTGATCCCTTGCGCAGCATTTGTGCCCGGCGCGCTGGCAGAGGCCCTAAAAAAGCTGGAGGGCAGCGCCACAGAGATCATCTTCCTGGAGAGCCTGCCGGAGGGGATCTGCTCCGGTTCTGCCCCCGCAGCCTTTGAACGGATTCCGATTCTGCCCACCGAAAAGCTGGCGGAGCATCTGCGGGATTTCAAGACTGTCCGCTTCACGCCGGAAAACAAATGGCTTCGGGCCCTGCGCGTCCATGGAGAAAGCGAGATCTTTTTCCTGACCAACGAGGGCAACGAGCCCTGGGAGGGAGAGATCACCCTGCCCTGCACCGGCCCCTGCTACGGCTACGATCCCTACGAAAACCGGGTGTTTGCTTTGGAGCCCGGAAATGGCGCCGCCCTCCGGGCAGCCCTTCTGCCCCTCCACAGCCTGACAGTGGTATGCGATGAGCTTCCCGCCGATCTGCCGGCTCTCCCCGCCTTTACGGGAAAGGGCGTCCGCCTGACCGACTGGACACGCTCCACCTGCGAGGGCGCCGCCTATCCCGCCTTTGAGGGGGCAAAGGAAATCACTTTGCCGGACCGCCTGGCGGAGGAGCAGCCCCAGTTCTCCGGCTTTGTCCGGTACGAAACGAAATTTGACCGCCCGGCCGGAAAAGTCCTTCTGGAAATCTCTGACGCCGCAGAGGGGGTGGAGGTTTTCGTAAACGGGGTCAGCGTCGGACTGCAGATCGTTCCGCCCTTCCGGTACGACCTGACAAAGCTGGCAGTCCCCGGTGTGAATACCCTCGCCATTGAGGTGGCCACCACCCTGGAACGGGAATGCTACGCCATGAACAAGGATAACCCCATGGCCAGAATGATACCCGGCGGCGCTCCCACAAGCCCCACCGGCCTGACCGGAGACGTCATTTTGTACGGTGGCGAGGAATAGACAGGCCTATACAGAAAACCCCACAGAAAGCGCGGAATACGCATTCTGTGGGGTTTTTCGTTTTGAATTCGCACTCGTAAAAACGGAAGCACCCTCTTTCGGTTGCATTTTTTCCCTGTCTCCGCTACAATGAGCCTATCAAACAAAAAGCGAGGAACCCCATGAAGCATATCTTAATCATAGACGACGATCCGCACATCGGCAATGTGCTGGAGGAGGCGCTGACAGCGGAGGGCTACGGCGTTTCCCGAGCCTACTCCGGCACAGAGGCCCTTTTGCTGCTGGAACGCAAGCGGCCTGATCTTGTCCTGCTGGACTTAATGCTGCCGGGACTTTCCGGCGAGGAGGTATTACCGAAGATCCAAGGGATCCCCGTGATGGTCATGAGCGCCAAGACCGACATTGACCACAAGGTGGAACTGCTCCTGGGAGGAGCGGTAGACTATGTGGTGAAGCCCTTTGTCCTCCGGGAGCTGCTGGCCCGGATCGCCGTGCATCTGCGGGCGGAGACAGCCCCCGCGGCCATGCTTTCCTTCGGGGACATCCGCATGGATACCAGCACCCGGCAGGTCACGGTGGAGCAGAGGTCCGTGCGGCTCACACCCACGGAATATGCCCTTTTGAAAATCCTTCTGCAAAACCAGGCCCAGGTGGTTACCAAATCTCTCCTGCTGGATCGGATCAGCGGGGAAACCCCCGACTGCACCGAAAGCTCTCTGAAAATCCATATCAGCAATCTGCGCAGAAAGCTACGGGACGTGGATGGAAGGGACCACATCGAAGCGGTGTGGGGGATCGGTTTTCAACTCCAATAAAATCTTTACGATTCCTTTACCCTTTCCTTTACCGGTTTCTTTACCCTTTTCCTCTATACTGGCCTCATCAACAAAAAGGAGGCATTGTTTTGGAGTATGTTTTGACCACCGACGCACTGCAAAAAAGCTACCGCAGCTTCAAGGCACTAAACGGCCTTTCCATGCACATCCCCAAGGGCGCGATTTACGGCTTTGTGGGAAAAAACGGCGCAGGCAAAACCACCCTGATCCGCCTGATCTGCGGCTTACAGGAGCCCACCGCCGGGGAGTATTCCCTGTACGGCGTTCCTCACAGCGGCAAGCAGATCGCCAAA
Organism: uncultured Acutalibacter sp.; assembly: GCA_964600905.1. Lineage (GTDB taxonomy): Bacteria > Bacillota > Clostridia > Oscillospirales > Acutalibacteraceae > Acutalibacter. The sequence continues at coordinate 19,875 of CAZRLJ010000031.1, forward strand.
ATGCGCCGCAGGATCGGCGCTGTGGTGGAAACGCCGTCCATTTACGGCGATATGACCGCCGCGGACAATTTGAAACAGCAATGCAGAATTCTGGGCCTGCCCGCCTTTGATGGCGTCCCGAAGCTCTTGAAGCTGGTGGGATTGGAAAACACCGGAAAGAAAAAGGCGAAAAATTTCTCCCTGGGCATGAAGCAGCGTTTGGGAATTGCCATTGCTCTCTGCGGGAGTCCCGATTTTCTCATTTTAGACGAGCCCACCAACGGCCTTGACCCCCAGGGCATTGTGGAAATGCGGGAATTGATCCTGAAGCTGAACCGGGAGCAGGAGATCACCGTTTTGATTTCCAGCCACATTCTGGACGAGCTTCACCGGCTGGCCACCCATTTTGGGTTTATCGACCAGGGGCAGATCGTCAAGGAAATCAGCGCCGCCGACCTGGAAGCCGTCTGCCGGAAATGCACCCGGCTGGAGGTGACCGACAGCCGAGCGTTGGTCAGAGCACTGGATGAGCTGGGGCTGGAATACACGGTCTGGACAGACAGCGTGGTGGACGTATTCGGAAAAATTGAAGTAACCGACCTGGCTCTGCGGCTCGACCGGGAAAGCTGCAAAATTCTTTCCATGGCCCAGCGGGAGGAAAGCCTTGAAAACTACTATATCAATCTGGTAGGCGGAGGTGAGCATAATGCGTAATCTTCTTGCTTCCCATTTTGCGCGCCTGCGCCGGGACAAGGTCTTCTGGCTGTGCTGCGCCATTCTTTTCGGATTGAATGCCCTTTTCATGTGGATGGGCATTCGCCACGCGACTCTCAATCCCAAAATGGCGTCCTTTTACAGCCTGGATAGTCTGTTCTTCGGGCAAACTCCCTTTCTCTGCCTTTTCTGCGCCGCTTTTTCCTCTCTGTTCTTTGGGGTGGAGTATGGGAATGGAACCATCCGCAACAAGCTCATCGCCGGACATAACAGAACCAGCGTGTATCTGTCCGCTTTTCTCCTTTCCTCCGCAGCCTCTACAGGGATGGCCCTGGCGGGGGCTTTGGGCGGGGCCACCGGCATGTTCTATTTCGGGGGCTTCCAAATGGGCTGGAGGCAGGCTGCCCTGTACATCGGCATTATTCTGCTTTCCACCATTGCGGTTACTGCCATTTACACCGCCCTGGAGCTGAACCTTTCCAACCGGGCAGTCTCCGTGGTCATCGTGTTTGCGGCTTATTTTGTCATTCTGATTCTGGGCAGCTATTTCTACAACGCCCTGCAGGAGCCGGAGCTTATCAACACCAGCATCATCATCTCCACGGAGGGCGGTGTTCAGATGGGCGATCTGATCCCCAACCCTGACTATGTGAGCGGAGTCAAACGGCAGGTTTATCAAGTTCTCCTGCTCCTCAATCCCCTGGGCCAGCAAATTCAAATTGCCAATGCGGGTCTGGAGCATCCTCTGTGGAGCAGTCTCAGCAGCGTTGCGCTGTCCGTGCTGGCCACTCTGGGCGGTCTGCTGATTTTCAGGAAAAAGGACATCAAATAGCCTAAAAAGGGTGGTGGTATCGTGCTATGGCTTTCTGTTCTCTGCGGCGTCCTGCTGGTGACGGTGGCGGCGCTGGGGTTAAAAATCAGTAGTCTGAAAAGGGCTGCCGAAGAAATTCGGCGTGAGTTTGAGGAAAAGCTCACGGTTGACACCAACACCCTCATTTCTGTTTCCACAGGAGACCCCTCCATGCGGCGGCTGGCGGCCGACGTCAACCGGGAGTTAAAGGAGCTGCGCCGCCTGCGCCACCGTTTTGTCCAGGGGGACTTGGAGCTGAAAAACGGCGTCACCGGTATTTCTCACGATCTGCGCACGCCACTGACTGCCATCAGCGGCTATCTGGAGCTGCTGGAAAAGGAGGAAAAGAGCGAAACAGTCGAAAAATACCTGGCCATCATCCGGGACCGCACGGAGAATATGAAAGCCTTGACGGAGGAGCTTTTCCGCTATTCGGTCATCACCTCCCCGGATTACAGCGCCCCCGCGGAGGAGACAGACGTCAGAGCGGTATTGGAGGAAAGTATCCTGAGCCTCCGGGCGGCGCTAGAACAGAAGGGGATCGCGCCGGAAATCTATCTGACCGACCGAAGGGTCATGCGCACCCTGAACCGGGCGGCGCTGCGCCGGGTATTTGAAAACCTGTTGCAAAACGCCGTCAAATACAGCGCCGGAGACCTGCGGATCAGCATGACTGCCGACGGGGAGATTTTCTTTGAAAACTCCGCCCCTGATTTGACGGAGGTGCAGGTAGAGCGGCTGTTTGACCGGTTCTATACCGTGGATAACGCCCGCCATTCCACAGGCCTGGGCCTGGC
>CAZRLJ010000032.1:0-21036 GCA_964600905.1 uncultured Acutalibacter sp.
CTCGCCGATGATCTTCCGCTTGCGCTCCGGCTCTGTAATCCCCCGGAGCTTGTCCAGGACGCGCTCCCCGGCGTTCACCCGGACAAAATTCAAATCCCATTTGACAAAAGCGGCCTCCACCTCGTCGCCCTCGTCTTTGCGCATCAGGCCATGGTCCACAAAGACGCAGGAGAGCTGCTTTCCCACCGCCTCGGCCAGCAGAGCCGCGGCAACGGAGGAATCCACGCCGCCGGACAGCGCCAGCAGCACCTTTCCCCCGCCGATCTTTTCCCGAAGCTCCCGCACGGCGGTCTTGCAGTAGTCCTCCATGGTCCAGTCGCCCACAGCGCCGCAGACCTCATAGAGGAAATTCCGGAGCATCCCCGTGCCGTTTTCGGTGTGGTTTACCTCGGGGTGGAATTGAACGCCGTAAAAGCCCCGGGACTCGTCGGCAATGGCCACGTTGGGGCAGTCTTTGGAATGGGCCGTCAGCGCAAAGCCCTCCGGCACCTGGGCCATATAGTCCCCATGGCTCATCCAGGAAAGCCCAGTGTCCGGCAGGCCGTGAAACAGCTTGCAGCCGGTATCGAAGAAGGTCTCCGTCTTCCCGTATTCCCGGGCGGAGTCATCCTGGGCGGGAATGACCTGACCGCCCAGATGATAGGCCAGCAGCTGACAGCCATAGCAAATGCCCAGCACGGGGATCCCCAGCTCAAATAGGGCCGGGTCCACATGGGGGGAATCCTCCCGGTACACGGAATTGGGGCCGCCGGTGAAGATGATCCCGATGGGCGCCATGGCCCGGATCTCCTCCAGGGGCATAGTGTAGGGCTTCACCTCGCAGTACACGCTGCATTCCCGGACCCGCCGGGCGATCAGCTGATTGTACTGGCCGCCAAAGTCCAGGATAAGAACAGATTGCCTTTTTGCTGTTTCCACAAGTAACCGCCTCTTAATAATAGATTCCAGCGCCCAAACACGGCGCGACCTGTTTTCTACTCTACGGTGACGGATTTCGCCAGGTTCCGGGGCTTGTCGATGTCGCAGCCCTTCATGGAGGCCACATAGTAGGCAAAGAGCTGCAGGGGGATGATGGACAGGCTGGGCAGCATGAAGTCCGTGATCTTCGGAATGCAGAACTGATAGTCCGTCTCCTGGCGAAGGGCCGCCTTCTTATCGTGGGTGGTAATGCCCAGTACCACAGCGCCCCGGGCCTTGACCTCCTTCACATTGGACATCATCTTGTCAAAAAGCCGGTCATAGGTGCAGATGGCAATGACCAGCGTACCATCTTCAATCAGGGAAATGGGGCCGTGCTTCAGCTCTCCGCCAGTATATGCCTCGGAATGGATATAAGAGATTTCCTTGAGCTTCAGGGACGCCTCCAAGGAGGCGGCATAATCCACATTCCGGCCGATAAAATACATATCCCCGGCGTTAAAATACTTGCTGGCAAAATACTGGATGGTCTCCTGGTCTGCAAGGCAGGCGGCGGCCAGATCCGGCAGGCGCTGCAAGTCAGCCAGGCAGCGCTCCATCTCCTCGGCAGGAATGGTCCCCAGCTCCTGGGCCATATAGAGCACGATGAGATAAATCACCGCCAGCTGGGTGGAATAAGCCTTGGTGGAGGCCACGGCGATCTCCGGCCCGGCCCAGGTGTAGAGCACGTCGTCAGACTCATTGGCGATGGTGCTTCCCACCACATTGACGATGGACAGCACCCGGGCGCCGCGCTGCTTTGCCATGCGCAGGGCGGCCAGGGTATCGGCGGTCTCGCCGGACTGGCTGATGATGATGACCAGGGTATGCTCATCCAAAATAGGATCGCGGTAGCGGAACTCGGAGGCCACGTCCACCTCCAGGGGCAGCTTCAGCAGCTTTTCAAAGGCGTATTTTGCTACCACGCCCACATGATAGGAGGTGCCGCAGGCCACAATGAACACCTTGCTGACGTTTTTCAGCTCTTCCGCGGTCAGGGTAATATCGTCCAGAACGATCCTTCCCTCCCGGATCCGGGGAGAAATGGTCTTTCGCAGAGCCTCGGGCTGCTCGAAGATCTCCTTCATCATAAAGTGCTCGTAGCCGCCCTTTTCCGCCGCGTCCACATCCCACTCCACATGCTCCAGAGGCTTTTCCAAGGGCTCTCCGTCGGCGTTGAAAAAGGCGATGCTGTCCCGCTCCAGAACGGCGATCTCCCGGTCATGGAGACGATAGATGTCCCGGGTTCTGGAAAGAATGGCGGGAACATCGGAGGCGATGAAGTTCTCCCCCTTCCCCACCCCCACGATCAGCGGGCTGTCCTTGCGGACGGCAAAAATCTTTTCCGGGCAGTCGGCGCAGAGGATACCCAGGGCATAGCTGCCCTCCACCCGATGGATGACCTTTTGAATGGTTTCCAGCACATTGCCGTTGTAATAGTGTTCCAGCATCTGTGCCACCACCTCGGTGTCCGTATCGGAAACGAATTCCACGCCCCGGCAGATCAGGTGGTTTTTGAGATGCAGATAGTTTTCAATGATGCCGTTATGCACCACCACAAATTTTCCGCCATCGCTGATTTGAGGATGGGAATTGACGTCTGAAGGCGCTCCGTGGGTGGCCCAGCGGGTATGACCGATACCTACGGTGCCGGGAAGCTCCCGGCCACCCTGCAAAATTCCCTCCAGCACACTGAGACGTCCCTTGGACTTGACCACGTGCAGGCCGGTATCGTTATACACCGCCACACCCGCCGAATCATAGCCCCGGTACTCCAGCTTCTGCAGGCCGTTCAGCAGAAAGGGCGCCGCCTGCTCATTTCCGATATATCCTACGATACCACACATTTTCGATGCCTCCGTGTTTCCCAGTTTGTATGTTGTATTCCCATTCCGCAAAATGCAGAACCGCGCCGACAGAGCCAGCGCGGTCGCTTCAGCAAAGGGGAGTTGAACCAATGTCGCCCGCCTGCGTCTCAAAAAGAAAAAACAATCAAAATTATCCGGGTACATGCAGTTTTTGCGGAGCGGATTTGTGTTCAGGCAAGACAGAAGCCGCAGGGAATACTTTGTGTATTTCCAAGGCTGATAACACAGCATGAACGCAAAGCCGCCCGCAAAAACCGACATTGGGTTCGGCTCTCCTTTGCTTAGGCTTAGCGGTAAATGATGTCCTCACGGGAGGGGCCATTGCTGACCATGGTAATGGGTACGCCGATATGCCGCTCCGCGAATTCCACATACTTCCTGGCATTCTCCGGCAGATCCTCATACTTTCGGATCCCGGTGATATTGCACTTCCAGCCGGGCAGCACCTCTAAAATGGGCTTGCAATGCTTCAGCTGGGCCGTGGGCGGGAAATAGTCGATCCGCTTGCCGTTTAACTCATAGGCCACACAGACGGGAATTTCATCCAGATAGCCCAAGGCGTCCAGCACAGTAAAGCCGATCTCTGTGGCTCCCTGCACCATGCATCCATAGCGGGCGGCCACCAGATCCAGCCAGCCCATGCGCCGGGGACGGCCCGTGGTTGCGCCGTATTCGCCATCGTCGCCGCCGTGGTTGCGCAGCTCGTCAGCCTCGGGCCCGAAAATTTCAGACACGAATTCGCCGGCGCCCACTGCGCTGGAATAGGCCTTTACCACCGTAACGATCTTCTGGATGGCATAGGGCGGAATGCCGCCCGCGCCCACAGCGCCATAGCCCGCCAAAGGAGACGAGGAGGTGACCATGGGATAGATACCCATGTCCGGGTCCTTCAGAGAACCCAGCTGACCCTCCAGCAGGACGGTCTTCCCTTCCTTCACAGCATTGTGCAAAAGGGTGACGGTATCCGCCGCGTAAGGGGCCAGGGCCTCCCTGTATTCCATGAGCTTTTCGTAAACCGCTTCCCTGTCCAGAGGCTTCTGGTGGTAAAGCTGGGTGTAGAGCACGTTTTTCAGATCCAACACGTGGTCGATCCGCTCCATAAGGGCGTCCTTTTCATCGAAGAGGTCGCTGACCTGGAAGCCGATCTTAAAGAATTTGTCCGAATAGAAGGGCGCAATACCGGACTTGGTGGAGCCGTAGGACTTGGCCGCCAGACGGGCCTCCTCCATGCCGTCCAGCTCCTTGTGGTAGGGCATCAGCACCTGGCAGCGGTCAGAGATCAGCAGCTGCGGCTTGGGCACGCCCCTGCTTATCAGGTCGTCCATCTCCTTGAGGAAATTCTCCACGGAGAGGGCCACGCCGTTGCCGATGATATTGACGATATTCTGACGGAACACGCCGGAGGGCAGCAGATGCAGGGCAAACTTCCCGTATTCATTGATGATGGTGTGGCCGGCATTGCTGCCGCCCTGGAAACGCACCACAATGTCGGAATCCGCCGCCAGCACGTCGGTCATCTTTCCTTTGCCCTCGTCTCCCCAACAGGCTCCTACGATTGCTTTTACCATGTTCTGCCACGCACCTTTCTTCTATTCGCTGCCTTCGGTCTCGCCTGTCGGCTCGGTCGGTGCTGGACGGTCGCCACTGGCGACCAGCACCCCCAACAGGCTCCTACGATTGCTTTTACCATGGTCAAACACTCTTTTCTGAAAATAATGAAAAAATCAGGAACAAAATCACATCGGAAATCGCTTTACCAGCGGGTCATATTTCGCTTATGCTTCTCCCGGTAGGCTTGGCTCAGCTCTTCGGGCGTGATATTGTAGCACAGCAGCAGGTCGTTGAAGAACATCATGACGTCGCAGAGCTCCTCCACAAAGTGGGCCCGAATTTCCGGATCGTCATCCACGGCTTCCTGGCCCTCCTTTTTCAGGATGTCCGCCGCTTCCCCCGCCTCGATCATCAGGTACAGCAGGGTGTCCTTGCCCTTTGCGGAGCTCAGGCCGCCCCACTGGGGGTATCTTGCCTGAAGCTCCTTCTGGATCGCCTGCATCTCGGTGAAGCAAATATCCTTTTCCATTCGGCGTTCCTCCATTTAGCATTCCCCTCAAACGTTGATTTCCGGAGTTTCCCTGCCCACAGAGCTGTACCGTTTGAGCAGCGGCTCCACGACCTCCTCCAGGAAGTCCTCTGTCTGCCGGGGTGCGCGGCCCACATACTTTTCGGGCTGCAAAAGGTCTTGCAGCTCCTGTAATGTCACGCCGAAGGCGGGATCGCCCGCGATGCGCTCCAGCAAGTCGTTTTCGCCGCCTTCCTCCTTGACCACCTTTGCGGCGGCCATAGAGTGAACACGGATTTTCTCGTGCAGCTCCTGGCGGTTCCCGCCCCGCTTCACGGCGTCCATCATGATATTTTCTGTGGCCATAAAGGGCAGCTCCCGGAGCATATGCTGCCGGATGACTTTGGGATAGACCACCAGGCCGTCCGCCACATTGGCGTACAGATTCAGGATGCCGTCCACAGCCAGAAAGGCCTCGGGAATGCTGATCCGTTTGTTGGCGGAATCGTCCAGGGTCCTCTCGAACCACTGGGCCGCCTCGGTCATGGCCGGATTCACCGCGTCGGCGATAACGTACCGGCTGAGGCTTGCAATGCGCTCGCTGCGCATGGGGTTTCTCTTATATGCCATAGCGGAGGAACCGATCTGGTTTTTCTCAAAGGGCTCCTCCACCTCCTTCAAATGCTGCAAAAGCCGGACGTCGTTGGAGAACTTGGCAGCGCTCTGGGCAATGCCGGAAAGGATATTCAGCATCTGGCTGTCCAGCTTCCGGGAGTAGGTCTGGCCGGAAACGGCAAAGCAGTCCTCATAGCCCATTTTCTCCGCAATGCGGCGGTCCAGCTCCCGGCATTTTTCGTGGTCGCCCTCAAAAAGCTCCAGGAAGCTGGCCTGGGTGCCGGTCGTGCCCTTGCAGCCCAGCAGCTTGGCCTTCCCCAGCTGATACTCCACATCCTCCAGGTCCATAAGCAGGTCCTGGAGCCACAGGGTGGCACGCTTCCCCACCGTGGTGGGCTGGGCAGGCTGGAAATGGGTAAAGGCCAGGGTCGGCACGTTCTTCTGCTCCCGGGCAAAGTCAGCCAGCACGCGGATCACCGTGATGAGCTTGTTGCGGATGAGCTTCATGGCCTCTGTCATAACGATCACATCGGTATTGTCGCCGACATAGCAGGAGGTCGCTCCCAGATGAATGATCCCGGCCGCCCCGGGACACTGCTGCCCATAGGCGTACACATGGCTCATCACATCGTGGCGGACTACCTTCTCCCTGGCCTCGGCCACCTCGTAATTGACGTCCTCGGCATGGGCCTTCAGCTCGTCCACCTGGGCCCGGGTCACGGGCAGGCCCAGCTCCATTTCCGTTTCCGCCAGGGCGATCCAAAGCTTCCGCCAGGTGCGGAACTTCATATCCGGGGAAAACAGATATTTCATTTCCTTGTCCGCATATCTGGCGGACAAGGGGGATTCGTAACAGTCTCGTGCCATTTTCAAATCAGCCCTTCCAAATATCTACCATCCAACATCCAGCATCTAATATCTAACATCTAGTCTCCGAGCCCGATCCGGCGCATCATCTCGGCGTAAGCATCCTCCACGCCGCCCATATCCCGGCGGAAGCGGTCCTTATCCAGCTTCTCATGGGTATTCACGTCCCAGAAGCGGCAGGTGTCGGGAGAGATCTCATCGGCCAGGATGATCTGCCCGTCAGCGGTCTTTCCAAACTCGATCTTGAAATCGATCAGGTCCACATTGACGGACTTGAAAAAGGCAACCATGATCTCGTTGATCTTCTTGGTCATTGCCGCGATCTGGTCCAGCTCCTCACGGGTGGCGATGCCGATGGCCATGGCGTGATAATCATTGATCATGGGGTCGCCCAGCTCGTCGTTTTTATAGCTGTATTCCAGGACGGGGGTTTTCAGCTCGGTGCCCTCGGGGATGCCAAGGCGCTTGGACATGCTGCCGGCGGCCTTGTTGCGCACAATGACCTCCAGCGGCACGATGGTCACCCGCTTCACGGCGGTGTCCCGGTCGCTCAGCTCCTCGATGTAATGGGTGGGGACCCCTTCCTTTTCCAGCATCCGGAACATAAAGTTGGACATGCGGTTGTTCACCACGCCCTTGCCCACAATGGTACCCTTCTTCAGGCCGTTGAAGGCAGTGGCATCGTCCTTGTAGGAGACGATGCAGACCTGCGGGTCCTCGGTGGCAAATACCTTTTTGGCCTTCCCCTCGTAGAGCTGTTCCATTTTCTGCATGAATCATACCTCCGTCCGCCATATTGGCAGGAATTGGCGCGGAAATCTTCCGCTTCCCGAACAGGGGACCGCCGCCCGTTCCGCTGTTGGAAACAGCGCCTGGCAGCAGCCACACTGGCTAAAATATTATACCTGAAAGCCCTCTCTGCGTCAATGCTTTCTCTTAAAAAAGGGACAGGCTTCGGCAGTTTTTCGCAGAATCCACAAGAATCCCCCTGCCGGGACAAATAATTTTTCCAGTATGAAATCCTTTTTCAAAAATTTTTTCTTGTCAAACCACATAGTCTGTGATAGTATTAGAACATAATTTTTGCAGGAATCAATTTTCAAAATTGCATTTTGGAGGGAACCCTATGTCTTATGTCAGTGAACAGCTGGAGCTTCTCAAGCAGAAAAATCACGGGGAACCGGAATTCATCCAAGCGGCCACCGAGGTCCTCACCTCTCTGGAGCCTGTGATCGAGTCGAACCCCAAGTATCAGGCGGCCGGCATTCTGGAGCGGATCACCGAACCGGAACGGCAGATCATCTTCCGGGTGCCCTGGGTGGACGATCAGGGAAAGGTCCGGGTGAACCGCGGCTTCCGGGTGCAGTTCAATTCCGCCATCGGCCCTTACAAGGGCGGCCTGCGGCTCCATCCTTCCGTCAACCTGGGCATCATCAAATTCCTGGGCTTTGAACAAATCTTCAAAAACAGCCTGACCGGCCTGCCCATCGGCGGCGGCAAGGGCGGTTCCGATTTCGACCCCAAGGGAAAGTCGGACCGGGAGGTCATGGCCTTCTGCCAGAGCTTTATGACAGAGCTGTTCCGCCATATCGGCGCGGACACCGACGTGCCCGCCGGCGACATCGGCACCGGCGCACGGGAGATCGGCTACCTGTTCGGCCAGTACAAACGCCTGCGCAACTGCTATGAGGGCGTGCTCACCGGCAAGGGCCTCAATTACGGCGGCTCTCTTGTGCGCACCCAGGCCACCGGCTACGGCCTGCTGTACTTTACCGACGCCATGCTGAAGAAGAACGGACACGCCATCGCGGGCAAGACCGTAACCATCTCCGGCGCCGGAAACGTGGCCATTTACGCCGCGGAGAAGGCCGCGCAGCTGGGGGCCAAGGTGGTCACCATGTCCGATTCCACCGGCTGGATCTACGACAAGGACGGCGTGGACCTGGCCGCTGTCAAGGAGATCAAGGAAGTGAACCGCCAGCGGCTCAGCGAGTACAAGAAGTACCGTCCCAATTCCGAATATCACGAGGGCAAGGGCGTGTGGACCGTCAAATGCGACGTGGCCCTCCCCTGCGCCACCCAGAACGAGCTGAACGCCGAAGACGCCAGGGCTCTCATTGCAAACGGCGTAATCGCCGTGGCCGAGGGCGCGAATATGCCCACCACCCTGGAGGCCACCGAGCTGCTCCAGAAGGCCGGCGTGCTTTTCGCCCCCGGCAAGGCCAGCAATGCAGGAGGCGTGGCCACCTCCGCCCTGGAGATGAGCCAGAACAGCCAGCGGCTTTCCTGGACCTTTGAGGAAGTGGACTTGAAGCTCAAGGGCATCATGGAAAACATCTTCCGGTCCGCAGACGAGGCCGCGGAGCGTTACGGCCATCCCCAAAACTATGTGATGGGCGCCAACATTGCGGGCTTTGTGAAAGTGGCCGACGCCATGATCGCTCAGGGCGTGTGCTAAGTAGAACTTAGCGGTTCGTTATTAGTTGTTAGAACGGACCATTCTCCAAATTGGAGAATGGTCTGTTTTTTACGTTGAAAAAAGGAGGCTGGGGTGATATACTGGGCTTATAAAAAAGAAAAGCGCAACAGGAGGATGAGGTATGGACGAACAAAAACGCAGAAAGAAAAACCTTATAATGTTTCCCTTGGGTACCATAGGCCGTGACATGGAGTATTATCTCTTCACAAGCTGCATCATGACCTTCGTCCTCTTCACCCGCAATCTGACCAGTGCCCAGTTTGCGGCGATCACCGCCATCGTTGTGGCGGCCAGGGTTTTTGACGCGCTCAACGACCCCATCATGGGCAACATCATAGAACGCACCCGCACCCGCTGGGGCAAGTTCAAGCCCTGGCTTGTAGCCGGGATCCTGTCCACCAGCCTCGTTGTGTATCTTGCCTTCAATGCAGGGCTTCAGGGCTGGGGCTTCGTGTGGTTCTTCGGCGTCATCTACTTTACCTATTCGATCACCTTTACCATGAACGACATCTCCTATTGGGGCATGGTGCCGGCGCTGTCCTCAGACGCCGACGCCCGCAACCAGTTTACGGCCAGGGCGACGCTGTTTGCCGGCATAGGCAGCACCCTTGCAAGCGTTCTCATTCCCATGTTCACCGTTGGGGAAAACGCCATAGGCGGCAGCACCACCACCGCGTACGGCGTCATCGCGCTGGTCATCTGTATTCTGGCCCCCCTTTTCATGTGCTTCACCATCTTTGGCGTCCGGGAAAAGCGGGAATATACCGAAGCGCCTCCGGTGAGCTTCAAAAAGATCTGGAAAACCATCACCGGAAACGACCAGCTTCTCTGGATCAGCCTGATTTTCCTGATCCAGCAGATTGGCAACGGCCTGATCCTCGGCGGTCTGGGCTCAACCTACATCTACTTTGACTTTGGCTATAACGGCGGACTGTTCTCCCTGTTTTCCATTGTGGGGATGTCCGTTACCGCTCTCCTTATGATCTTCTATCCCGCCATTTCCAGGAAAATACCGCGCAAGAAGCTGCTGGGTGTGCTTGCCATAATCGCTGTTTTCGGCTACGCGGCGATGCTTGCGGCGGGACTGTTTATGCCTTCTGAAATGCCGAAATTCTGGGTGGTGGTCATTGGCTATATGCTTTCAAACTTTGGCCAGTACGGCTTCTACCTCGTGATGATGATCTCGATCATCAACACCGTGGAATACAACGAATACACCACCGGCCAGCGTGACGAGGCCATTATCGCCTCCCTGCGCCCGTTCCTGACAAAGCTTTCCTCTGCTCTCATTATCCTCATCACCAATATCAGCTACATCATCTTCGGCGTTACGGATTATACCAACCGCATTTCAGACTTTGAGAACCAGTGCGCCCGTGGCATGATCACCGAAGCGGAAAAAGCAAGTCAAATAGAAGGGGTGATCGACGGCATCGCTTCCTGGCAGCCTCTGGCTCTCCTGCTGTGCATGGCGCTCATTCCCTGCGTGCTGATGCTGATCTCTTATGTGCTTTACAAAAAGAAATATACGCTGGATGAAGAAGAGTACACACGCATCTGCGCCGAGCTTGAGGCGAGAAAGGAAAAAGCATGAGCATCACAAAACTGGCGATTCGATTTGCCGCTCCCCTGCCGCGTATCGAAGACTTTGAGCGCTACCTGTTCATCGGCCCCCATCCCGACGACATTGAGATAGGCGCGGGCGCTACGGCGGCAAAGCTGGCCGCCGTAGGCAAAAAGCTCTGCTTTCTCATCTGCACAGACGGACGCTTCGGTTCCAACAGCATTGCACCGGAAGAACTCGTCGCCATACGGCAAAAGGAGGCTACGGCTTCCGCCGCGGCCCTGGGTGTGAGGGACATCAGGTTTCTTCCCTTCAGCGACGGAGGGTTTTACGATCCCCGCCGACTGATTTCTGAGATTGCAAAAGACGTCGGAGAATTTCAGCCTGACGTGATCTTCGCGCCGGACTGCTTCGTATCCAGCGAATGCCATCCCGATCACCTGAATGTGGGCAGGGCCGCCTCAGAAGCGGCCTGTCTCGCGCCCCACCTGAATATCATGGCTGAGCACGGCGCTTCCCCCGCCCCCGTAAAGGCCATCGCCTATTACATGACCGCCAAACCGAACCGGTTCGTAAAAACCTCTTCCGCGCTCTTGAAAAAGCAGCTTTCCGCTATTTTTGACTGCCATGTCAGCCAGTTTCCATCCGGCTGCAGCGAGGGCAAGGCCATTGCCACCTATCTCCGGCTGCGCTCGGCGGATTTCGGCCTGCGCAGACTGTGCCCGCACGCAGAAGGCTTCCGTGTTCTCGGCACAACGCAGATGCACTGCCTCCCCGAAGCGGGAAACTAAGGCAACACCGCACAAGGCTCCCCGTGGGGGAGCCTTTTTTGTATCCGTTTTGTAACTTGTGTTTTATCCGCCTCTTTGATACAATAGGCGCCATATTATTTCAAAGAGGGGGATCGCTATGATCGTCAAAGACATCGAATTCACGCTGAAGGACGGACGTAAGGCGCTGCTGCGCTGTCCCAAGGAAGAGGACATTCCGGGCACACTGGAGTATTTGCGGATTTCCGCCGAAGAGACAGACTTTATTCTGCGGTCTCCTGAGGAATGCGGCAAGTACACCTATGAAGGGGAAAAGGCGTTTTTTGAGAGCAGAAACGCCGATCCCAATTTTGCCATGCTCATGTGCATCGTGGACGGAAGGGTAGCAGGAAACTGCGAGGTCAGACGAAACCCCATGCTCAAGGTCCGGCATCGGGCCACGGTGGGCATTTCCCTGATGAAGGAATTCTGGAACCTGGGCATCGGCACCAGGATGTTTCAGGAGCTGATCCGCATCGCGGCGGAGGAGTTTGACGGTGTCACCCAGATGGAGCTGGAATTTGTGGAGGGCAACAGCCGCGCCCGGGCCCTGTATGAGAAGATGGGCTTCCGCATCACCGGCGTAAAGCCCAACGCCATCCGGCTGAAGGACGGCACTTACCGGCACGAGTATCAGATGATACGGGAAATGAAATGACAAAAAGCCCCGGGGATCCCTTCCCCGGGGCTTGATCTTGTCGAAAAATTCTTGCAGCCGTCCTCGGCTCCCTCTGATGAGGGAGCTGTCAGCGCAGCTGACTGAGGGAGAGAGCCCTTAACAAAACTGCATACGCCGCCAAAAGTAGAGGCCATCGCTTTCTCTCTCCCTCCGTCACGGCTTTCGCCGTGCCACCTCCCTCGTCAGAGGGAGGCTAAGGTCAAGAACAGCCTTCTCCTCTTTTTTAGCTCTCCCTCAGGAAAGCAGATCCAGCTTCATATCTCCGTCCTTCACCCAGCCCAGCTTTCGCAGAACCAAATTGGCCCTCCAGGACAACAGTGCCAGATTCTCCTTCCCCCAGCTATTTGTGATACTTTGTCCCGTTCAAAATCTGAAAGCCGCGGTAGATCTGCTCGCAGAGCATGACCCTGGCCAGCTGGTGCGGAAAGGTCATAGGCGACATAGAAAGCCTTTCCCCCGCCTGCTTCACGGGCTCCGCCAGCCCATGGGAGCTGCCGATGAGAAAGGAAGCTGCGCCGGGAGACGCCATGGCTCCGCTGAGCCTTTCGGCCAAGCCCTTGGAATCCGTAAGTTTTCCCTCAATGCACAAAGGAAAAACCTTTCCGGCCGTTTTTTCCAGAATGGCCTTTCCCTCCTGCTCCAGGGCAGCCGCGATCTGGGCGGCAGAGGGGTCGGCGGGCAGCCGGGCCTCCGGCAGCTCGATGATCTGGAATTTGCACAGGGGACGCAGCCGCTTTTCGTATTCCGCCACCGCGTCCCGCCAATAGGCTTCCTTCAGCTTTCCCACGCAGATCAGGCGCACCTCAAGCATGGTATCCCTCCCCCACCGTCAGAAAATCACGGTCTTTCCCGCGCTGTTTTCCACCGGGGCCACCCCCAGCAGATAATCCGTATCCCGCACATATCCGGCCCGGGTCAGGGCGGCCTCGGCGGCGTCCAGCGCCAGAGAGGGCGCGTTGTTTTCCCGGCTCAGATGGGCCAGCAGAAATCGCCTGGCCCCCGCCTTTGCCAGCTCCGGCAAAAAAGCGGCGCAGGCGTCGTTAGAAAGATGTCCCCGGTCAGAGAGAATACGCTCCTTCAGGTAATAGGGATAGGGCCCGCTGCGCAGCATATTCAAATCGTGATTGGATTCAATGACCGCAAAATCCGTCCCCAGCAGGTTCTCCTTCACCTCATCGGAGAGATAGCCCAAATCTGTGGACAGGGTAAAAAGCCGATGGTCCTCCGTCTCAATGCGGAAGCCTAGGGGCTCGGCGCAGTCATGGGAGGTGTGGAAGGGCGTCACCTTCATGCCGCCGATCTCCATTCCAGGCTCCGCTGCATAAGCGGAAACGCCCTCCAGGTCCTTCCCCAAGGCGGCAAGGGTGCCGGAAGATGCAAACACCGGCAGCCCGTATTTTTTTGCAAACACCCGCACGCCGGCCACATGGTCGCTGTGCTCGTGGGTGATCAGGATCCCCTGTATGGCCAGGGGGTCAACGCCGCAGAGCTTCAGCATATTCTCCATCTGCCGGGCACTGCGGCCTGCGTCCAGAAGCAGCCCCGCGCTGCGGGAGCCTATGTAATAGCTGTTTCCGGAGCTGCCGGAAAACAGCGGCGTCAATCTTGCCAAAGCCCTTTCCCCCTGCCGCTTAAAATCAAAGGGAAACCGGAACGGTTTCCCTTTCATGGTATCTTTCCCTGCAAACGACTACCCGATCTTGTCCATCACGTGGTCGGGCTCCTGGCTGCGGTAAATATCAGCGCCCAAGCCCACCAGCTTGTCCACAATGCTCTCGTAGCCCCGCTCGATATACCGGATGTCCTCCACGTAAGTGGTGCCCTGAGCCGCAAGCCCGGCAATGACCATGGCCGCACCGGCCCGAAGGTCCAAGGCCCGCACAGGGGCGCCCTTCAGATGATCCACGCCCTCCACCACGGCCACCTTGCCGTCCACGGTGATCTGGGCTCCCATGCGGCGAAGCTCGTCCACATAGCGGAAGCGATTGCTTTCAAACACGCTTTCATTGACCATGCTGGTCCCGTGGGCAATGGACAGCAGGGTGGTGATCTGCGGCTGCATATCGGTGGGGAAACCCGGATGGGGCATGGTTTTCACAGTGCACTTGCGCAGAGGGCGGCTGCACACCACATGGACGGTATCGTCTCCCTCCTCCACGGTGACGCCCATCTCCACCAGCTTGGCGGAAATGGACTCCAGATGCTTGGGCGTCACGTTCTTCACGGTAACGTCTCCCCCGGTAGCGGCGGCGGCCACCATGTAAGTCCCCGCCTCGATCTGGTCCGGGATAATGGAGTAGGCGGCGCCCCGGAGCTTCTGAACCCCGTGAATTTTGATGGTGTCCGTACCGGCGCCCCGGATGTCGGCGCCCATGGTATTGAGAAAGTTTGCCAGATCCACAATATGAGGCTCTCTGGCGGCGTTTTCGATGACGGTGAGGCCCCTGGCCTTCACGGAGGCCAGAATAATATTCATGGTAGCGCCCACGGTGACCACATCCAGATAGATGTGAGCGCCGAACAGGTCGCTTTCCGCCTTCACGGAGATCATGCCGTTCTCCATGGTGTAATCACAGCCCAGGGCGGCAAAGCCCTTCAGGTGCTGGTCGATAGGGCGCACGCCCAGGTTGCAGCCGCCGGGCAGCGGCACCTTGGCGCTGCGGCACCTGCCCAGCAGAGCGCCGATGAAATAGTAGGAGCCCCGAATGCGCCGGGCGCTCTCGGAGGAGACGGTATCCGTCTCGATATACCGGGGATCGATCTCCATGGTATGGCGGTCCAAATACTTCACAACGCCCCCCATCTCCTCCAGGATACTGGTGAGGGTCTTCACGTCTGAAATATCGGGGATATTTTCGATCACGCAGGGGGAATCGGCAAGGATCGCCGCGGGAATAATGGCCACAGCCGCGTTCTTGGCGCCGCTGATCTCCACCTCGCCCGTCAAACGATTGCCGCCTGTTATCACATATCTATCCAAATCTGCACATCCTGACGACCCCAGGGGGTCCGTTTTGAAGAGCATTTTCACTTTCAGAAAACCGAGAGGAAAGGATCATCCCACTCGCTTTTTAGTATCTATCACAGGGCTATAATAATACATCCCAGGAAAAAAGTCAATGCTTCGTGCTGTGTGTACAGGGCGATTGTGAAATAATTGTGAAATCTGCACAAGAGTTTTTGGGAGAAAAAAAGAGAAAACCGCCTCCGGGGAAAGCGCCGGGGGCGATTTTTGCCTATTTTCTCTTTGCTTTGATAGGCTGCTCCTCTCCCCGGAGCAGCCGCCCGATGTTGGCCCGGTGCTTCCACAGCACCAGTGCGCTGAGCAGAAGGGAGACCAGGGTGGCAAACAGCAGATAGCCCAGGGACGCCGTGCCCTCACCGCCGGTGTACTCCAAAAAGAAAACAGAACAGAAGGTGTAGACCGGATACAGGATGGCGCAGCAGACAGAAGCCAGGGAAATGATCCGCTTGATGAGAAAGATCAGGCCGAAGGTGGCCAGGATCAGCAGAAACACGCGCCAGTCGGTCATGAGCATCAGCGCGGAGGAGCAGACGATCCCCTTGCCCCCCTGAAAGCCGTAATAGAGGGGGAACATGTGGCCCAATACGCAGAAAGCCCCCGCGATGAATTTGCCGATCTGCACGAAAACTGTGCCGGGATAACCCACCAGGGCGATCAGTCCCCAGGCAAGCAAACAGGCGATCACACACTTGAGAAAATCTCCCACAAAGGTGAGAACGGCCGGGAGCTTCCCCACGGACCGCAGCACGTTTGTCATGCCCGCGTTGCCGCTGCCCAAGGTGCGGATGTCCTCATTGGGCCTAAAAAGGCGGGTCACGATAATAGCGCTGTTGACGCTGCCCAGCAGATAGCCGATTAAGGCGCAGACTGCAAAAGGCAGAAGCAGCAGGGGAACCATGGTAAAAGAGGCCGCAAATCCGAGAGCCTCGCTCATGAAAACACTTCCTTTCCTCAGGAATTCCTGGAAACCGTTGATTTAATCAGAGCTTCCCTTGTCCTTTCGTTCTCTGCCAACGATCCGCACCGGCGTGCCCTCCAGGCCGAAAACATCCCGGATGCGGTTGACAAGATACCGCTGATAAGAATAGTGGAACAGCTCGTTGTCGTTGACAAAGCAGATGAAGGTGGGCGGGCAGGTGGATGCCTGGGTCATGTAGTAAATTTTCAGCCTTCTGCCCTTGTCGGTGGGCGGCTGCACCCTGGCCGTTGCCTGGGCCAGAATATCGTTGAGCACACCGGTGGTCACCCGCATGGCGTTGGAGGCCGCCGCCGTCTTGATCATTTCAAACATTTTGTCCAGCCGCTGGCCGGTTTTGGCGGAAATAAAGAGGATGGGCGCGTACGACATAAAGGAAAAGTCGGTTTCCAGCTTTTCCCGCATTTCCTGCATGGTCTTGTCGTCCTTTTCCACGGCGTCCCATTTGTTGACGCAGATCACGCAGCCCTTCCCCGCCTCATGGGCGATCCCCGCCACCTTGGAGTCCTGCTCCGTAAAGCCTACCTGGGCGTCGATGAGGATCACGCACACGTCCGCCCGGTCTACGGCCATTTCCGCCCGCAGATTGCTGTAGTGCTCAATGGCGTCCTTCACCTGGCTTTTCCGGCGAAGACCGGCGGTGTCAATAAAGGTAAAGCGGCCGTGCTCATTTTCGATGGTGGTGTCTACCGCGTCCCGGGTAGTCCCGGCGATGTCGGAAACGATACAGCGGTTCTCCCCCGCCACCCGGTTCACCAGGGAGGATTTTCCCACATTGGGCTTGCCGATCACGGCCACCTTGATGGTTTCGCCCTCCTCCTCCGAACCGTCGTCGGGAGGGAGCAGCTGGCAGACCCGGTCCAGCAAGTCTCCGGTGCCATGGCCGTGGACGGAGGAGACCATCACCGGGTCCCCCAGCCCCAGATTGTAAAACTCGTAAAATTCCGCCGGAGGCTCTCCGATGGAATCGCATTTATTGACGCACAGGACCACGGGCACGCCGCTTTTCAGCAGAAGATCGGCCACATCGGAATCCGTGGCGGTGACCCCGGCATGGAGATCCGTCACCAGGATGATGGCCTGGGCGGAGTCGATGGCGATCTGTGCCTGCTCCCGCATCTGGGTCAGGATCACGTCCTTGGCTTTGGGCTCGATGCCCCCGGTATCCACCAGGGAAAAGCTTCGGCCGCACCACTCGGTTTCCCCGAAAATCCGGTCGCGGGTCACGCCGGGGGTATCCTCCACGATGGAGAGCCGCTTCCCAACTATTTTATTGAATAAGGTGGACTTGCCCACATTGGGCCGCCCCACGATGGCAACAATAGGCTTGGACATAGTCTCCTCCAATCAAAAATCGAAAAGAGTTTTTGAGAGCCGCCGGAATTTTCAGAGCCCGGCGCCCTCGTAGTGGTGATAGCCGGGAGCCTCCGGCGCTTCTTTCCCCAAAATGGCGCAGAGCAGCGCTTCCCCGGTATTTCCCACACGGATCACCGGCACGCCTAGGGCCTTTTCCAGGTCCTCCCGGGTCATACCGTCCAGGAAAACATCCTCGTCGGCCTTCATCATGCTGCCGGACAGCAGCACCGCGTCTCCCAGGTCTCTGCCCCGGAGATTTTTCAGCAGGTCCTGCCCGGTGAGCAAACCTGTGACGTTGACCCCGCCGCCGAAAAAGTCATTTTTCACGGGCAGTAGGTCGATAGTTAAATTATGGCATTTTGCGCGCAATCCGTCAAGCAGATTCTGTAGAAACAGATACGGGGCCTCCCCGGTGGCGATGGTCACCTTCCGGGGCGCGTCCAGGTATTCCGGTACGCCGACTTCTTCCATGGCCCAGTCAAACTCGTCCTGCAAATTTCGGAGCATTCCCACGCCGTTTTCGATCTGGGGGAAATCCTCGTAGTATTCCAGCCCCGGGATGGGCCGCCCTGCCAGCAGGAAGAATTCGTCCGAGGGGTAGACAGTTCGGCTTCCCCGCTCCTTCTGAAATTTTTGGCCGAAACGCTCCAGAATATCCAGCGCCGCCGCAGCGGTCTCTTTTGTAAAGGACGTCAGGGGATACAGGCCCTCCCGGTAGCGGGTGAGGCCCACCGGCACGCAGGCCACGCTGAGAAGGCTCTCCCCCAGCTCCCCCAATTTTTCCAGGGTGTGCTCCAGCGCCGGGCCGTCGTTGACGCCGGGACACAGGACGATCTGGCAGTTGAGCTTCACGCCGCCCTCCGCCAGCCGGTAGAGATATTTCAGGGACTCCCCGGCAAAGCGGTTGTTCATCATCCTGCACCGAAGCTCCGGATCCATGGTATGGACGGACACGTTGATGGGACTGATGTGCATCCTCAAAATCCGGTCGATCTCCCGGTCATCAATATTGGTCAGGGTGATATAATTGCCGAATAGGAAGGAAAGCCGGTCGTCGTCGTCCTTGAAATACAGGGTCTCCCGCATTCCCGGAGGGAGCTGATCGATAAAGCAGAAAACGCATTTGTTCCGGCAGGAGTGCTGCTGGTCCATCAGGTAGGTCTCAAATTCCAGACCGATCTCCGCATATTGGGGCTTCGCACACTCCACCCGGTATTCCCGGCCATTCCGGGACAGGGCCAGCCGCAGCTCCCGCTCCGTTTCCAGAAAGCGGTAATCCAGCACGTCCACCACCTCATGGCCGTTTATGGAAAGCAGCAGATCTCCCGGCAGAATGCCAAGGCTTTCCGCCCGGCTGCCGGCCGCAACGCCGCTGATGATCACAGACATTTTCTCACCATCCATTTACAAAAAAAGGGAGCGGGCAATCCCGTTCCCTTCTCTCGATTCCGAAAAAACCGCCAGCTGGCTAAAAACTCAGGCTTCCTTCTTCACAACCTGACGGCCATTGTAATAGCCGCAGCTGCCACAAACCCTGTGGGGGGCCTTGTATTCGCCGCACTGGGGGCACTTCATCAGAGCGGGAGCCTGGAGCTTCCACACCTGAGAACGCCGCTTGTTCTTTCTTGCGCTGGACAATTTGCCCTTGGGTACTGCCATGGAGGGCACCTCCTTTTTCCTGTTGAAGTAATAAATGAAGAAAATTGCTTTTTCTTATCCTGGTGAAACGCTGGCCTATTCCTCCGGCTCCAGCAGCGCCTGAAGCGCCGCCAGCCTGGGATCGATCTCCCGGCGGTCACAGCCGCAATCGCCCTCGTTTAAGTCCTTGCCGCATTTTGGGCAGAGACCCTTGCAGTTCTCCGAACAAAGAAACTTGAGAGGCATGTCCAGAAGAATGTCCTCCTCCAGAAGCCTGTCCAGATCAAGCTGCTCGTCGGGAACCACCACGTAGGCGTCATCGTCCTGCTCGTCGCTCAGCTCCCGCACCAGCATATGATCGAAATTCCGGTCATAGTCTCTGGAAACAAGCTTTAAGCAGCGGTCGCAGGGCTTTACCAGCGTGTAGCGCACATGGGCGGAAAGCTGGGCCGATCCCGCAAAGCTCCTGATCTCTGCCCTGACGCTGACCGGCGCACAAAACGGCTTGACACCGTCCAATTCCAAACCGCTCAGATCAAGCTCAAAGTTCAGGACGTCGGAAGAGTCCTCCGACAGAAAATACTTTTTCAGATCGATCATCATTTTCCACCTTCATGCCGTACTGATATATTATACCACCGCCCAGGCCAATGTCAAGCAGTTTTTTCGCAGGATACCGCAAAAAAGGGCGACTCAACGCCGCCCTTTCTCACACGGAGCATTCAAAGCTTACTTGAGCATGTACTCCACGGCGGAGGCGGGAATTTCCTCGTCCCCGGCGGAAATCAGCAGAACAATATTGGCATTGGAGGACTCGCTGAGCTTCTTCAGCTCGGGAATCAGAAGCTCCAGCACCTCTGCGCCGGTCCCGGTGATCTTCAGGGTGGAGTCCACAAAGATGTCGGTGACGTCGTAGTTTCCGGCGCAAATGCCGCTGACAAAGCCCAGCAGAGCCTCGGCGCCCTTGATGTCGTAGGCGTCGGAATCGATCAGGCGAACAGCGTGGGAAATATCGTAGGTCAGCTTCTGGCCCTTTTCAATGACCACCACATTGCCCTGGGACTTTTCCACAGCGGCGGTAGCCAGTTCAATGAGCTTCTTGGTCTTGCCGGAGCCTTTCCTGCCAGTCAAAAGAGTAATCATAATACAGCTTCTCCTTTATTTTTTATTCCGCCAGGGGAAAATCCCCGGCGGGAACTTCCCTTGGTTCAGCGGATGCGGGCCTCCAGCGCGGCCTTGGCGTCCTCATAGCCGGGCTTGCCCAGCAGGGCGAACATGTTCTTCTTGTAGCTTTCCACGCCGGGCTGATTGAAGGGATTGACCCCCAGCAGATAGCCGGAAATAGCGCAGGCCTTCTCGAAGAAGTAAATGATCCTGCCCAGGGTGTCCTCGCTGAAATCGGAGGCGTTCAGCACCACGTTGGGCACGCCACCGTCGTTGTGGGCCAGGACCGTACCCTGGAAGGCTTTTTCGTTGACAAAGGCCATGGTGCGGCCCTCCAGATAGTTGAGGCCGTCAATGTCGGGCTCTTCCCGGCCCAGCTTGATCTCATATTTGGGCTTTTCCATGAGCACCACCGTCTCAAACAGGGAACGGCGACCGTCCTGGATATACTGGCCCATGGAGTGCAGATCCGTGGAGAAGACCACGGAGGCCGGGAACAGGCCCTTGTGATCCTTGCCCTCGCTCTCGCCGTAGAGCTGCTTCCACCACTCGTTCATCATGGCAAAGCAGGGCTCGTAGCTGACCATGATCTCCGTGGACTTACCCTTGTTGTACAGGATATTGCGGATGGCGGCGTACTTGTAGCAGTCGTTTTTCTCAATACAGGGATCGCTGTACTCGTCGGCGGCACTGGCGGCTCCGGCCATCAAAGCGTCGATGTCGGCCCCGGCTACGGCAATGGGCAGCAGGCCCACGGCGGTGAGGACAGAATAGCGGCCGCCCACGTCGTCGGGAACCACAAAGGTCTCAAAGCCCTCCTGGTCCGCCAGCTGCTTCAAGGTGCCTTTCGCCTTGTCCGTGGTGCAGAAGATGCGCTCTCTGGCGCCCTCTTTTCCATATTTCTTCTCCAGGATGCCCCGGAACACCCGGAAGGCGATGGCCGGCTCCGTGGTGGTGCCGGACTTGGAGATCATGTTGAT
>CAZRLJ010000033.1:0-16232 GCA_964600905.1 uncultured Acutalibacter sp.
AGAAAATACGCGGCTTTCCGGGAATTGAAAAATTTTTCTCAAAATGATAAAATAAGCTCAAAACATCTGCAAAACTATTGGAAGGGCAGGAGCACCCCATGATCTACACCGTCACCCTCAATCCTGGCATCGACTATCTGGCGGCTCCCGACCGTCTGAAAACCGGGGCCATCAACCGCTTTTCCACCTGCTCTTACGGTCCCGGCGGCAAGGGGATCAACGTCTCCCAGCTGCTGACCTCTTTGGGCGTGGAAAATACCGCGCTGGGCATAGCCGCCGGTTTCACAGGCCGGGAGATCGTCCGGCTGATGGAAGAAATGGGCTGTAAGACCGATTTTGTGTTTCTGTCGGAGGGCAATTCCCGCATCAACATCAAGATCTGTCCCGGCTCCGGAGAGGAAACGGACTTAAACGGCGAAGGGCCCGCTGTGCCCCCTGCCGCCATGGAGGAGCTCTCCCGGAAGCTGGACGCCCTTCGGGACGGTGATAGCCTGGTGCTTGCCGGCAGCATTCCGGCCTCCCTGCCTGTGACCGTCTATGCCCAGCTCCTGGAACAGGCTGCGGGGAAGGACGTCCGTACCGTGGTGGACGCTGCGGACGGCGCGCTGACGGCCGCCCTGCCCCTGCGGCCCTTCCTCATCAAGCCAAATCTGGAGGAGCTGTCCTCCCTGTTTCAAAGAGAGGTTTCCGATGTGGAGACCGCCCGGGAATGCGCCCGGGAGCTTCAGCGCCGGGGCGCCCGGAACGTAGCCGTCTCCATGGGGGAACGGGGCGCCATGCTGCTGTGCGAGGACGGCCCCGCCCTGTTCAGCCGTCCGATCCGGGGGAAGGCCGTGTCCACGGTGGGCGCGGGGGACTCTATGGTGGCCGGGATGCTTTACGGCTGGCAGCTCCACGGCACGGCGGAGGGCGCTCTGCGCTGGGGCACCGCCGCCGGGGCCGCCACCGCCTTTGCGCCGGGCATTGCCTCCGGGGCCAGCGTCAGGGAGCTTTTCCCGCTGGTGGAAAACATCTGCCCGATTTGAAAGCCTATCATAAAAGCTGAGCTGTACCTGGACAGCTTGCTCAGAGGTCCCTTAAGGCAGCACCGCACAAAGAATGTGCTCGGATTGCGCAGTCAGCTTTTTCGCCAGATGAAGCAAAAACCGCAGGCCATACTTTGTGTATAGCCGAGGATTTTTACAAAATATGGCGGAAAAGATGCAAGCAAGACAAGTGCAGGTCTTTGCGCGGTGCTGCCAAAAAAGTTTAAGGTTCCCGAAAGAACTTTTCAGTTGACACCGAGGCCGTTTCCTCGTAGAATGAGAGTGGTATATTTTCGACATTGCCATACACCTTGAAGGAGACGTCATGAACAACAACCACAACAAGTCCATGGAAGAGGAGTTTCGCTCCTCCCAGCTGTATAAGACTATGGTTGGCTCCGGCAGCCAGGTGGTCAACCAGGTGGTGCAGGGGCTGAACCAGGCGGCCCAGTCCGTGGACCGGGCCATCGGCGACATCACCGGCTCCGCCGGCCAGGGCCAGGGCCGGACCGCTTACACCCAGAGCACCCGGAACCAGCCAAACGGCGGGTACGCCTATCGCAATACCTATTCCACGGGAAATCAGCCCCAGCAGCCGAACCGGGCCCAGTATCCCCAGCAGCCTTATCAGGCCCCCCGCCCCGCGCAGCAGAGGCATCCCGGGCAGCGGCCCAACGGCGTCAATCCCGCCCCCGCTCCCCAAATGCCCCAAATGAAGATGGTGCGCAGGGGAAGCCCGGCAAAGTTTTACGTCACCGCGGCCATGGCCCTGTTTTACGCCATGAATTTTCCCCTGTACGATCTGATCCATCTGGGCGTGTTCGCCCTGGTGATGGTGGGGGTGTTTTTCCTGTCCTCCAAGCTTTTCCAGGGCAAGAAGCAATTTGTGCCTGTGGAGCCGCCGAAGCCCCAGCCAAAGGAGGAGCCGAAAAAGGAGGAAGCTCCCAAGCCCTCCCGCACCGGCAACCCCGAGGTGGATAAGATCATCGACGAGGGCAACGACTACTTAAAGAAGCTGCGGGCCGCCAACAACGCCATTCCCGACCAGGCCCTCACCGAGGACATTTCCCGGATGGAAAAGGCCTCTGCCGATATTTTCCGGTTTATTGCGGACCATCCCGATAAAGCCCCGGAGATCCGGAAATTCATGAGCTATTATCTGCCCACTACCCTAAAGCTCTTAAACAGCTATCAGCGGCTTTCCATGCAGTCAGCCAAGGGGGAAACCATCACCTCCACCATGTTTAATATCGCCGGAATGATGCACACGGTGGCCTCTGCCTTTGAAAAGCAGCTGGATTCCCTGTTCACCGACGAAGCCATGGATGTGTCCGCCGACATTTCCGTGTTTGAAACGCTGCTGAAGCAGGAGGGCTATGTGGAGGACGACGTAAAGCCCCAATCCCAGACAAAAAAGCCGTAAGTACAGAAAAGCGATAAACTAAAATACCTGAAAGGATGATTGACCATGAGCGACAATGTCAAGCTGACCCTGGAGGCCGAGGAGCCCAAAATGCCCGAGCTGACCCTGGAGGACGCGGAGGCCCCCGCCCTCACTCTGACCCCTGAGGCCAGGGAGGAAGCTCCTGCAGAGCCTGTGGTGCTGGACGAAAGCGTGCTGACCCCCGAGGAGCAGAAGGTGGTCGACGAGTTTTCCCAAAAGATCGACGTGACCAATTCCACTATGGTGCTCCAGTACGGCTCCGCCGCCCAGAAAAAGATCGCTTCCTTCTCCAACACCGCCCTGGACAAGGTCCGCACCAAGGACTTGGGCGAGGTGGGCGACCAGATTTCCAGCCTGGTGGTGGAGCTCAAGGGCTTCGACATCGACGAGGAGGAAAAGAAGGGCATTTTTGGCTGGTTTAAGAACACCGGCAACAAGATCACCGCCATGAAGGCCCGGTACGACTCTGCCGAAACCAATGTGGATAAAATCGCCGCCGCCCTGGAAAACCATCAGGTTCAGCTGATGAAGGACGTGGTGATGCTCGACAAGCTGTATGAGATGAACCTGAATTACCACAAAGAGCTTTCCATGTACATTATCGCCGGAAAGAAAAAGCTCCAGCAGGAGCGGACCACCACCCTGGTGGAGCTCCAGGAAAAGGCAAAGAAGTCCGGCCTGGCGGAGGACGCCCAGGCGGCCAACGACTTTGCCCAGCTCTGCGATAACTTTGAGAAAAAGCTCCACGACCTGGAGCTGACCCGGATGGTCAGCGTGCAGATGTCTCCCCAGATCCGTCTGGTGCAGAACAACGATAAGCTGATGACGGAAAAAATCCAGTCTACCCTGGTAAACACCATTCCCCTGTGGAAAAGCCAGATGGTTCTGGCCTTGGGCGTGGCCCATTCCGAGCAGGCCGTAAAGGCCCAGCGGGAGGTCACCGATATGACAAACCAGCTGCTCAAGAAGAACGCCGAAAAGCTGAAGATGAGCACCATCGAGACCGCCAAGGAATCCGAGCGCGGCATTGTGGACCTGGAAACCCTGCGGTACACCAACCAGTCCCTGATCCAGACCCTGGACGAGGTCATCCGCATCCAGGATGAAGGCAGGGCCAAGCGCAGAGCCGCCGAGCAGGAGATCGGCAAGCTGGAGGGCGAGCTCAAACAGAAGCTGCTGGACATCCACACCTGATTGCCCGGCTGCTGACGGTTTTTACGATGATTAACCAGCCAGTTGGTTAACAGAAAAGGACATTCTATGAAAAAAGCAAATGTGATCGGCGCCGCCGTGATGGCTGCGGCCATTTTGATTTCCGTTCCCCTGGGGGCCGGCCGCTCCCTGCGGGAGCTCCGGGAGGATTCTGCCGAATCCTATTATTACGATGATACCGGGTATGCTGTCTACGAAGGCATTGAGACCCGGCTGTCTGACGCCAAAAACCTGCTGACCCTGGCAGAAAAATATGTGGACAGCACCCCGGGGCTGGATCCCTATATCGATGAGCTGGATTACCGGATCAGCCGTCTGGAGGACGTCACCTATGGCCGGGACTATGTCCAGGAGGCCGAAACCAACGAGCTTTTGGGAGAAGCAGCCCAGGCCCTTTACGAGGAGCTGGAGAAGATTTCCCTTTCAGAAAAGGACGCCGGGTATCCTATCCAGCTCATCAAAAATCTGGAATCCGAGCAGGATAAGCTGGAGCGCAGCAGTTTTAACGACGACGCCCAGGCCTTTAACGCCCGGCTGGAGAAATTTCCCGCCAGCCTGCTGAGTGATCTGCTGGGGGTGGAGCCCCTGCCTGTTTACGGTTCCGGTTCCGACCGAACATCTTGACGGAAGGACCACGATTCCGGCCGGGGACGCGCTGTGCCTTCCGGCCGATTTTCCGAAAGGACAGATTATGGAGAGATTCTGCAAAAAACTTTTCGCGTGGGGGCTGAGCCTTCTGCTCTTCGGCACCCTGTCTCTGCCCGCCATGGCCGCACCGCCGGAACGCCCGAAAAACATGTATGTGCTGGATCAGGCCAATGTGCTTTCCGACAGCACAGAGAAGGAGATCGTCTCCTCCAATGAGAAGCTGTTCCGGGAAACAGGCGCGGAAATCGTCATTGCCGCTGTGGATTTTCTGGACGGCGAGGAGATTGACGATTACGCCTTTGCGCTTTTTGAGGACTGGGGCGTAGGCTCTCAGGAGCGGAACAACGGCCTCCTGCTGGTGCTTTCCATTGCCCAGGACGACTATTACGCCTTGTCCGGCTACGGCATTGAGGACTACTTTGACGGAGCCCGGCTGGACGACCTGCTCTACGACAATTTGGAAAGCGACTTCGCCGACGGAGACTACGACGCCGGCGTCCTGAAGTTTTTCAGGGCCGCCCTGTCGGAGATGAACTCCTATTACCGGAATTATGAGGACTCCTATTCCCCCTCCGACGCCTTCAGCCAGGGCGGTTCAGCCTTTAACCACAGCGATGACAGCTACGATTACGGCGACAGCCAGTCGGCGTTCCACCGTTTCGGCGTGATCTTCCGCTATGTCCTGCGAATTGTCATCGTCCTTGTGGTGATCGTAGTCGTTCTGGCCATTCTCAGGTCTGCCAGCAGGAACCGAAGCACTGTCTATTACGATAATGGGTACGGCAATTCCCGCAGCAGCTTCTGGCGCGGCATGTTCTGGGGCAGCACCCTGAATCGGCGTCGGAACTATTACAATCCGCCCCCACCGCCGCCCCCGCCCGGCGGCTTTGGCGCCCCTGGTGTGGGACCCAGGCCTCCCCGGAACAGGCCGGGCGGCTTCGGTGGTTTCGGCAGCTTTGGCGGCCGGCCTTCCTCCGGCGGGTTCTCCCGTGGCGGCAGCTCCCGGAGTGGCGGAGGCTTCGGCCGCAGCGGCGGGTTTTCCCGTGGCGGTGGCAGCCGCGGCGGCGGAGCCGGACGGAGAAGATAACTGCGACAACTCCATCAGGGGTGGGCCTTAGGTCTGCCCCTGATGCTATATGCTAACAATGGCTGGCAGGAGGGCATGATGAAAAAGTATTTTCTCTTTGATCTGGACGGCACCCTCACCGATACCGGAGAGGGCATTATGAAAAGCGCCCAATATGCGCTGGACGCCTTTGGCTTTCCCCATGAGCCGCCGGAAAATCTGCGGCGCTTCGTAGGGCCTCCCCTGCATCTGTCCTTTCAGAAATTCTATGGGTTGACGGAACCGGAGGCGAAGGCGGCCGTGGAAAAATACCGGGAACGCTATCGCGTCAAAGGCGTGCTGGAAAGCCCCCTGTACCCCGGCATCAAAGAGCTTCTTGACCGTATTTCCCGGCAATCCACCCTCTGTCTTGCCACCTCAAAGCCTCTCCTATTCGCCCGCCAGATCCTGGATATGCGGGAGATCGCACCCTATTTCTCCGTGATCGTGGGAGCGAACATGGACGGCTCTATGACAGACAAAGCCCAGGTGGTAGCGGAGGTCCTGCGGCAGCTGGGAGATCCGCCAACCGAGGAGGCCGTGATGGTGGGCGACCGGGAGCAGGACGTTTTCGGCGCCGAGGCCAACGGGCTGGAAACCATCGGCGCCGGATATGGCTACGCCGTTTCCGGTGAGCTGGAAGCTGCCGGAGCCCGGTGGATCGTCTCCACCACGGCGGAGCTTTTCTCCCTGTGCGAAAGGCTTTGCAGGGAATGAACCAAGGCCACACCGCACAATTCGCGGCCCAATGCGGCACTTAGAATGATGCGGTCTTGCCCAAAAGAAAAAAGGGGCCTCCTGGCCCCTTTTTTGATATGCCGGTTATTCTGCGTGGTCGTAATTCCGGCAGAGCAGCGCAATGCACCAAACTGCGGCGATGCCCACCAGCGTATAGATGATCCGGGCGAACACGGAGGTCTGGCCGCCGCAGATCCACGCCACCAGGTCGAACTTAAAAATACCTACCAGGCCCCAGTTGACGCCGCCGACAATGTTCAGCGCCAGGGCAATGCGATCAATCACTGACATAGTACTTACCCCTTTTTTGGATTTCGGTCTCGGCCTTATTGTGTGCCAAAAAACAGGAATTATGCCTGCAAGGCGCTTTTCATATCCGTTTCAAAAATGACAGGGGCCATCGCCGGCAGACAGTCTCTCCCGCACAATACACTAGTTCTTCTTCTTTGCAAACAGCTCCCGAAAGCCGATAATAAGCAGAAAAACGCCAAAAGCCCGGCGCAGGAGAGTGACATCCAGCCGGGAGGCCAGTATAGCGGCAGCGATGCAGGCCGGAACTCCCGCCGCCGCACACCAGAGGGCGGCCTTCTTTTCGATCAGCCCGTTTTTGGCATGGCCGAAAAGGGCGGGCAGGGCGCAGCACACAAAGTACAGCAGATTCACGCCTCCGGCACGGAGCTGGTCCATACCCTCCACCAGGGTGAGCCACAAAATAAGCAGGGTGCCGCCGCCAATGCCAAAGCCGGAGAGGATCCCGGTCAAAAGCCCTGCCAGGCAGGAGAACAGCCAGCTCACAGCGCCAGCACCGCCCGGACGCCGCCATACAGGATCAGCAGGCCGAAAGCCCTGCGCAGGAGGATCAGCGGCACCCGGCGGAATACCTTTCCGGAAATCACCCCTCCCAGGGCTCCTCCCGCCAGATAAGGCAGCGCCGCGGAAAAGTCCAGCGCTCCCCGCTGCCAGTATGCGGCGGCGGACGCCACCGACAGAGGCAGGATCACCGCCACCGAGGTGGCAAAGGCCTTTCGCTGCTCCAGCTTGGCCCATTTGGTCAAAAGGGGCACCAGAAACAGCCCGCCTCCCGATCCGAACAGCCCATTGGCCAGGCCCCCCAGCCCTCCTGTCACCACAAATTTCCCTTTTTCCTTCATTTGTTTTCCCTCCCCGGTGTTTATAAGCAGTTTTCCCAAAAACGGGCCCAAACATGCAAAAGGGCCGCCGAATCGCTTCGGCAGCCCTCTTTTCATTTTAATTGATTACTCTTCTACCAGCGCTTCCTTGACGAGTCCTTCCTTCGCCAGCAGGCGGAGATAGGGCTCCCCGTAGTAGCTCTTGACGTTTTCCGGCTCCGCGACCCCCAGCTCATCGGAAAGATACTTGTTCAGCGCCTCGTCGCTGACGTGAAACTCCATATCCTCACAGAGGGCTTGCAGCAGCAGACTGGTGCTGGCGTTGGAATTGATCACGCTCTGGTTCTGGCTGATCAGCTCCTCCACGTTGGCCACGCCCATGTAGGAGGACAGAAAATCGTTCAACTCCATGCCATACTGAGTGGCCATGGACTGATAATAGCTTTCCAGCAGTCCCTTATGGTAGCTGATCACGCTCTCCGGCACCTGGGAGATACTGGCCTCCGCCTGGACCTGCGCCCACACGGAATCCACAGCCGCTTCCCGGCTGAGCCGGGCCCGGACGCCCTCCCGCAGCTGCTCCGCCGTGGTCCAGCCATCGGAATCCTTGAAGTGTTCTGCCGCAAATTCGTCGGTCAGCTCCGGCGAAACGGTTTCCTGAATGAAGTTTACTGTGGTCACAAACACTGCGTCTTTACCGCTCAAATCGGGATTGTTCTCATAGGGCGTCGGAAAGGTCACGTTGACGTCGAAGGTCTCTCCGGGCATGTGGCCGATGATCTGCTCCAGAAAGTCGTCGATATAGCTGGTGACGCCAATAGTGACCACCGTGCCGTTTCCGTGGGTGTTTCCCCCATCGAATTCCACGCCGTCAATGCTGCCCACATAGTCGATGCTCAGGGTATCCCCATCCTTCACCGCCCGGTCCGTCACCTGCTTTGTGGTGGCGTAGTCGGCCAGGATCTCCGCCAGCTCCGCGTCCAGGGTCTCGTCGGAAATGGCGGTGGCGCTCTCCGGGGCCTGAATGCTCCTGTAGTCCGGCAGGGTCACATAGTCCAGGGCCGTCACGCCGACGAAGTTTCCTTCCTCGTCCAGGCCCTGGCTGTAGTCATAGGCAGCGGTGGCCTGGGAGGCCTCCCCGGAGGCAGTGCCGACTTGAGAGGATTCCTCCCGCGTGCCGCCGCTGCAGCCTGCCAGCGTTCCCATCATCAAAGCCAGCGCCAAAAGGCTGCCGGCCCACGTTTTCCAGTTTTTCATCATTTTTCCTCCAAAGGTTTCTTTTGACCGTAATAGGCGTTGGCGCCATGCTTGCGCAGGTAATGCTTGTCCAGCAGTGCCTTCTGCATGGGGGGCAGCCCCGGCTCCAGCATCAGCGCGTGCCAGGCCATAAAACAGAGCTCCTCCAGCACCACGGCGTTGTGCACCGCGTTTTTGGGCTCGGTCCCCCAGGCAAAGGGACCGTGGCTGTGCACCAGCACCGCCGGAATGTCGTCAGGGCTTTTGTCCCGGAAGGTCTCCACGATCACCCTGCCCGTCTCCAGCTCGTACTTCCCGGCGATTTCCTTCGAGGTCATCTTCCGGGTGCAGGGGATCTCCCCATAGAAATAGTCTCCGTGGGTGGTTCCCAGGGGCGGAACGCTCCGTCCCGCCTGGCTGAAGGTTGTGGCCCATCGGCTGTGGGTATGGACCACGCCGCCGATATTCGGAAAACACCTGTAAAGCTCACGGTGGGTATCCGTATCGGAGGAAGGGTTCCATTTGCCCTCCACCCTTTTCCCGGTGGCGATCTCCACCAGCACCATGTCCTCCGGGGTCAGCAGTTCATATTCCACGCCGCTGGGCTTGATGGCCATCAGGCCGGACGCCCGGTCCACCCCGCTGACATTTCCCCAGGTAAAGGTCACAAGGCCATGAGCGGGCAGCAGCATATTCGCTTCAAATACCGCCTGCTTCAATTCTTCCAGCATTCTTTTCCCCTCGATTCTGAAAAAGCTCCTGTAAAGGCTATTGTAGCATTTACGGGAGCTTTCGTAAAGTTCTATTTTTTCAGGGAAGTTCTATTCTTTCAAAGCTTTGATTCGTTCCATGGCTTCCTTGGTCTTTGCAGCATCGCCGAAGGCGGTGAGGCGGAACCAGCCTTCGCCGTTTTTGCCGAAGCCCTGGCCCGGAGTTCCCACGATCTCCGCCCGGTTCAGCAGCTTATCAAAGTATTCCCAGGAGCCCATACCCCCGGGGCACTTCATCCAGAGATAGGGGGAATTCACACCGCCGGTAAAGGTCACACCCATGTCCCGAAGGGCTTCCATCATCACCTGGGCGTTCTGCTGGTAGTAGCCGATAGTCTCCCGCACTTGCCGCTGGCCCTCCGGGGTAAACGCCGCCTCCGCCGCCCGCTGGGTGATGTAGCTGACGCCGTTGAATTTGCAGCCCTGGCGGCGCTGCCAGAGCTTCGCCACTGACGTCCCGTCCACCTCCAGCTCCGGGCGGATCACCGTGTAGCCGCACCGCATTCCGGTGAAGCCGGCAGTCTTGGAGAGCGAGCCAAACTCAATGGCGCACTTCTCCGCGCCGGGAATCTCAAAAATGCTGTGGGGCAGGCCGGGATCCGTGATGAAGGCTTCGTAAGCTGCATCAAACAGCAGCACTGCCCTGTGGGCAAGGGCGTAATCCACCCAGGCCTTCAGCTGTTCCCGGTCATACACCGCGCCGGTGGGGTTGTTGGGGGAGCAAAGGTAAACCAGGTCCGCAAGAACGCCGTCCTCCGGCATGGGCAGGAAACCGTTTTCCTCGCTGCCGTCGGCAAAGAGGATCTTCCTGCCGGAAATGGTGTTGGTATCCACGTACACGGGATACACCGGGTCGGGGATCAGCACCGTATTGTCCACATCGAACAGGTCTACGATATTGCCGATGTCGCTTTTGGCGCCGTCGCCGATAAACACGCTGGCAGCGTCCAGCTCCACCCCAAAGTTTTTGTAATAGGCGGCGATGGCCTCCCGCAGGAAGGGATAGCCGTCGCTGTCGGGAGAATAGCCCCGGAAGGTCTCCTTGCGGGCCATCTCCTCCGTGGCCTTGTGCATGGCCTCGATCACCGCGGGCGCCAGAGGCATGGTCACATCCCCAATACCCATGCGGATGATTTTATTGTCCGGGTGAGCCTCCGTATAGGCCGCAACCCGCCGGGCAATGGTCACAAACAGATAACTCTGCTGTAAATTCTGAAAATTCCCGTTGAGCTTCATATCGCCATGCCGCCTTTCCGTTTTATCATAATTCGGCTATAAAGCCATAAGCCTTTGCTTGGTTTCTTTGTCAAACTTCTCTATTGCATACCGATAGGCCACCCGAGGCATCTCCTTGCGGTGAGCAGTCAGATACGCCTCCACCCCTTTGGGGTCCACCTGCGAAACACATTTCAGCATCCAGCCATATCCTTTTTGCACCAGGTCATGTTTGTCCGTCAGGAGCCGGTCCGCTACAGCAAAAGGCTCGATCACGGAAGAATCGTTCCGCAGTATAGACGGAATCAACACCACCGCCGAAGCCCTGCGCACCCAGAAATCCTTGTCCTGCGTCCAGTCCAGCACTTGGGGAAACAGCCCCTTCTGCTGCCGGAGCAGTTCGCCAAAGGCATGGGTGCAGAAATCGTCGCAGTCGCCCCAGCCCCGCACATATTCCTTCAGCCAGCGGTAAAACACCGGGTAAGTGTCCACTGTGTACTGCGCCCTGGCCCGGTAGACCCAGTCAAAGGCGATCACGCCCATGGCCCAGTCCCGCCGGTCCAGAAATTCCTCGCACAGCGCCAGTACGCCCTCGATCTCCTTCACGCCCGCCTGCCGGTACAGTTTACCAGAAAGCCTGCGAATCTCCCCGGTGACAATATGCTTCCCTTCCGGTACTTCCGCAGCCAGCCTCTCCAATTCTACAGTTGCCGCCTGAACAATGCTCTCCATAGGAAAACCTCCTAATCCCTTTTGCGCCAGGGTCTTTTTCCCATAGCCGCGCTCACTTGCCCTCCATAGCCTCCACTGCCGCGCCGATAAAGCCCTTAAACAGCGGGTGGGGACGGTTGGGGCGGGATTTGAATTCCGGATGGAACTGGCCCGCCACAAAGAAGGGGTGGTTCGGCAGCTCCACGGTCTCTACGATACGCCCATCGGGAGAGGTGCCGGAAATGACCATGCCAGCCTGCTCCACGGTCTCCCGGTAATCGTTGTTGAACTCGTACCGGTGGCGGTGGCGCTCCTGGATCAGCTCTTTTCCGTAGCATTCCGACATTCTCGTTCCGGATTTGATTTTGCAGGGATAGCTTCCCAGCCGCAAAGTGCCGCCCTTGTTGATCTCCTTGTTCTGGTCAGGCATAAAGTCGATTACCTTGTGCAGGCCGTATTCGTCAAACTCGCCGGAGTTGGCGTCGGAAATCCCGCAGACATTGCGGCAGAATTCAATGACCGCCACCTGCATTCCCAGGCAGATGCCCAAGTAGGGCACGTTGTTTTCCCGGGCGAACCGAGCCGCCAGCACCATGCCCTCAATGCCCCGGCTGCCGAAGCCGCCGGGAATGATAACGCCGTGACATTCCCCCAGGCGGGAGTGGACATTTTCCTCCGTCAGGGTTTCGGAATCCACCCAGTCGATCTCCACCTTGGCGCTGTAATCGTAGCCCGCATGGGCTAGCGCCTCCATGACGGAGAGATAGGCGTCGTGCAGCTGCACGTATTTTCCCACCAGGGCGATCCGCACTGTCTTTTTCCGGCTGCGGATACGCTCCACCATTTCCATCCATTCCGTCAGGTCCGGATCGGGGGAGGCCAGCTTCAGCTTCCGGCAGACGATGTCGGAAAGATGGCTTTTTTCCAGCATGATGGGCGCTTCGTACAGCACGGGGATGGTCAGGTTTTCAATGACGCAGTCCGGCCACACATTGCAGAACAGGGCGATCTTTTTGAAGATGCTCTTGTCGGTGATGGGCTCGTCAGTCCGCAGAACGATAATGTCCGGCTTGATCCCCATGGATTGCAGCTCCTTGACGGAGTGCTGAGTGGGCTTGGATTTATGCTCGCCGGAGCCCTTCAGATAGGGCACAAGCGTCACATGGACAAACAGGGCGTTTTCCGGTCCCTGCTCCTGGGCCACCTGCCGGATGGCTTCCAAAAAGGGCTGGCTTTCAATGTCGCCCACCGTTCCGCCGATCTCCGTGATCACCACGTCCGCATTGGAATGGCTGCCCACGTTGTAGATAAAGCTCTTGATCTCGCCGGTAATATGGGGAATGGCCTGCACCGTCTCGCCCAGGTATTCCCCCCGGCGCTCCTTATTGAGCACATTCCAGTAAACCTTGCCGGTGGTCAGGTTGGAAAACTTGTTCAGGTCCTCGTCGATAAAGCGCTCGTAGTGGCCCAGGTCCAGGTCGGTCTCCAGGCCGTCTTCGGTCACATAGACCTCGCCGTGCTGATAGGGGCTCATGGTGCCGGGATCCACATTGATGTAGGGGTCCAGCTTCTGGGCGGCAACCTTCAGGCCTCGGGCTTTCAGCAGACGTCCCAGAGAGGCCGCGGTGATGCCCTTGCCCAAACCGGACACCACGCCTCCGGTCACAAAAATGTATTTTGCCATATTTATTATTCACTCCTGAATCTATTCATTCGGCGGCATTTTTCCCTCAAAAACGGTGACAGCCTCGCCGGTCATCCACACGGTCTCGTCTGTAACGCGGATCACCAGGTCGCCGCCCCGAAGATGAACGGTGACGTCCTCTCCCTTGGGGCAATAGCCGTTCAAGACTGCCGCCACAGCGGAAGCACAGGCGCCGGTACCGCAGGCCATGGTCTCGCCGCTGCCCCGTTCCCACACCCGCATTTTCAGGGTATGGTCGTCCAGCACCTGGATAAACTCCGTGTTCACCTGCTCCGGGAACAGAGGGTCGTGCTCAAAGGCAGGCCCTATTTTTTCCAGCTCCAGTCCATCCGGATCCTCTCCGAAGATCACGCAGTGGGGGTTTCCCATGGAAACACAGGTGATCCTTCTGGTTTCGCCCGCAAGCTCCACCGGCCGGTCCACCACCCTTTCCCCCGGCAGCCTGACCGGGATCTTCCCCGGCTCCAGAACGGCCCGGCCCATGTCCACCGTCACCTGCTCCGCCAGGCCGTTGTGCTCATGGATCATACAGGTTTTGACCCCGCTGAGGGTCTCAATGCGCAGGGTCTTTTTCCGGACAAGGCCCTTGTCGTAGAGAAGCTTTGCCACACAGCGGATGCCGTTGCCGCACATTTTCCCCTGGCTTCCGTCCAGATTGAACATGCGCATACGGCCGTCGTTTTTTGGGTCCTCCGGCGGACAGACCAGGATCACGCCGTCACCCCCCACACCCTTGTGGCGGTCGGAAAGCCGGACGGCCAGCGCTGCGGGATCCTCCACGGGATCTTCAAAGCAGTTGAAATAAATGTAGTCGTTCCCGCATCCGTGCATTTTCGTGAAATGCAGCGCCTTTTGGGCCATTTTGGCTTCCCTCCTTGTGTTTCAGGTAGCACCGCCCAAAGACTTGCACCCGCCTTGCTTGCATATTTTCCGGCATATTTTGCAAAAATCCTCGGCTATACACAAAGTATGTCCTGCGGCTTTTGCTTCATCTGGCGAAAAATCTGACCGCACAATCCGGGCACAATCTTCGTGCGGTATTGCCTAAGAGTAACTCAGTTATTTCCGGGAGCACTTCTCCGCGTCGATGGCAAGGACCACCATCAGGGCGCAGAGCGCGTCCTCCGGACGGGCCACGTCAATCACATAGGTGTCCGTCCAATTCCACAGCTCCTTGGAGATCACCGCCGCCTGGCTGCCGTCCGGCCCGTAGATGGCGTAATCCCACTCCGTCCAGCTGCCCTCGATGTACCAGCCGTTGCAGTCGATGTGATACCGGGGCTGGAACAGGGCAAATTCCTTGCTGACGCAGCCCGCGTACTGCTGGCCAAGATACAGCTCGAATTTCGGCAGGAAGGTCAAAACCCGCTCCTGCACGGTGCCCAGTTCATACCCGGCGGCGTCGTATATTTTCAGGCAGTGGCCCCAGGAAAGCTGTCCCTTTACAAAGTAAACCTGGTTTCCGGCCTCATCGTAAATATCATAGCTGTCAAACCAGGAAAACATGCGCTGCTTGAACAAAAGCTTCATCCTTATACCTCCACAACACCGTCGTAGATTTTCTCGGCGTTTCCTGTCATGAGCACCCTGTCGTCAGTGTAATTGACGGTCAACTCTCCTCCCTTCAGGAGCACGCGGACGTCCCTGCCCTTCTGGCAGAGGCCGTTGAGGGCCGTAGCTACCACCGCAGCGCAGGCGCTGGCGCCGCCCGCCGTGGTCTCGCCGCTGCCTCGCTTCCAAAGCCGGGCCTTCAGGGTGCGGTCGTCGATGACCTCTACAAAGCTCAGGTTCGTCCCCTCGGGGAACAGGGGATCATTTTCAAACCGGGAGCCCAGCTGGTTTAAGTCCAGCTTGTCCACAGAGGGGACAAATACCGTGCAGCTGGGATTCCCCAGGGAACAGCAGGTAATGCGGTAAACCTCGCTGCCGATGGAGACCGGCTTTCCAACAATCCGTTCCCCCTCCAGACGGACGGGAATCTTCTCCGGGGCCAGCTCCGGCCTGCCCATATCCACCATGACCTTGGACACCAGCCCATTTTTGGTGATGACGGTGCATTCCCGGACGCCGCTGCCGGTCTCGATCCGCAGGGCGTACCGGCCCTCGCCCACCTTTTCTCCCCTGGCGATCCCGTTGTCAAACACATACTTGGCCACACAGCGGATGCCGCTGGCGCTCATGTCCTCCTCGCTGCCGTCCAGCAGGAACATGCGCATTTTGGCGTCCGCCTTGTCCGAGGGGCAGATCAGGGTCACGCCGTCGCCGCCCACGCCGTTGTGCCGGTCAGACAGATAGACCGACAGGAATTCCGGGGAGGGCACCACGTTTTTGGGGTCAAAGCAGTTGATATAGATATAGTCGTTGGAGCAGGCGGACATCTTGGTAAACCGAAGCTGCACCTTCTCCTCCTTCAGCCGGTTGATGTCGATGATCTCCGTATTCTCCGGCGTATAGCGGCTCATGAGAGAATCGGCCAGGGCGTTGGCGGTGTCCAGGGCCGTCAGGCAGGGGATCCCCAAGAGGCTGGCCTTCCGGCGGATCTTCACGCTGTCCCGGGCGGGATTCCGCCCCTTGGCGGAGGTGGAGATGATATAGTTGAGCTTGCCGCTTTCCAGCAGCGTGATGGTGTTGACGCTGCTTTCGTGGATCTTGTCCACGATCTTCACGCCCAGGCCGGCCTTGGCCAGCACCATGGCCGTGCCCGTGGTGGCGTAAAGCTCAAAGCCCATTTTGGAAAATTTCTTGGCGATCTCCCCGATCTCCGGCTTGTCCTGGTCCCGGACGGTGATGAACACGCCGCCGCCCTTCTGCATGTTGTGGCCGGAGGCGATCAGCCCCTTGTACAGGGCCTCCTCCAGATTGTTGCCGATGCCCAGCACCTCGCCGGTGGATTTCATCTCTGGCCCCAGATGGGTGTCCACGTCGGTGAGCTTTTCAAAGGAGAACACCGGGACCTTCACCGCCACATAGGGGGAGGGCTTGTACAGGCCTGTGCCATAGCCCAGGTCCCCCAGCTTTTCTCCCAGGCTCACCCGGGTGGCCAGGTCGCACATGGGCACGCCGGTGACCTTGCTGATATAGGGCACGGTCCGGGAGGCCCGGGGGTTTACCTCAATGACGTAAATTTCCCCGTCCATGATGATGTACTGCAAATTGATCAGCCCGATCCCGTGGAGCTCCCGGCACAGGGTCTCGGTGGTGGAGACGATCCGGGCGCTCATGGCGTCGTCAATATCGCAGGGGGGATACACTGCGATACGGTCGCCGGAATGGATGCCTGTGCGCGCCACATG
>CAZRLJ010000033.1:16242-20642 GCA_964600905.1 uncultured Acutalibacter sp.
TGCCGGGGATCAGAATGCTGTCCCCGTCGCAGATAGCGTCCACCTCGATCTCCATGCCGGAAAGGTACTTGTCGATCAAAACCGGATTGTCCTGCCTGGTGGCGAGGATGATGGCCATGTACTCCTCAATGTCCTCGTCGCAGTAGGCGATGATCATATTTTGGCCCCCCAGCACGTAGGAGGGCCGCATAAGCACCGGATAGCCCAGCTCCCTGGCAGCCTCCAGGGCCTCTTCGGCAGTCATGACCGTCTGTCCCTTGGGCCGTTTGATGCCGGAGCGCTCCAGCAGCTCGTCGAACCGCTCCCGGTCTTCGGCCATGTCGATGGTGTCGGCGGAGGAGCCCAAGATCCTGACGTTGTTCTCCGCCAGAGTCTTGGTGAGCTTGATGGCCGTCTGGCCGCCAAAGGCCACCACCACGCCGATGGGCTGCTCGATGCGGAGAATGTCCATCACGTCCTCAGGGGACAGAGGCTCAAAATACAGCCGGTTGGCAGTGTCAAAGTCGGTGGATACCGTCTCCGGGTTGTTGTTGATAATGACCACCTCATAGCCCAGCTGCTGGAGGGCCATGACGCAGTGGACGCTGGCATAGTCAAATTCAATGCCCTGGCCGATGCGGATGGGTCCGGAGCCCAGCACCACAACCGTGCCCTTCTTTCCACCCTTTGCCTTAGCGGCCGCAAGAAACTCGGCAGCCTCGTCCTCACCGCCGGATTCCTCCGTGTTATAGGTCCCGTAGAAATAGGGCGTGTGGGCGGCAAACTCTCCAGCGCAGGTATCCACCATCCGGAAGGCGGGTTTCCGCTCATAGGAAACCGGGCAGCCGGACAGCCTGGCAATGGCGGCGTCCGGGTAGCCCAGCTGCTTGCCCCTGGTGTACAGCTCCTCCGTCAGCTTCCCCTGCGCCAGCTCCCTCTCATACTCCAGAAGGTTCGTCAGCTTTGCCAGGAACCATCGGTCGATCATGGTCCTTTCGTGAAGCTCCTCCACGGTGACGCCCCGTTTCAGAAGCTCATACACGGCGAAAAGGCGCTCGTCGGTGGCGCGGACCGTGATGTCCCACAGCGTCTCCGTGCTCTCCTGGGCAAATTTCGGCATATTCAGGGTGTCCAGGGAAATTTCCGCGCCCCGGACCGCCTTCATCAGCGCCATTTCAAAGGTATCGGCAATGCTCATGACCTCGCCGGTGGCCTTCATCTGGGTGCCCAAATCCCGCTTGGCGTAAACGAATTTGTCAAAGGGCCATTTGGGGAATTTCAGGGCCACGTAGTCGATAGCGGGTTCAAAGGCAGCGTAAGTCTTTCCGGTGACCGCGTTCTTGATCTCGTCCAGGGTGTAGCCGATGGCCACCTTGGTAGCCACCTTGGCAATGGGATAGCCGGTGGCCTTGGAGGCCAGGGCCGAGGAGCGGGATACCCGGGGGTTCACCTCGATCACCGCGTATTCAAAGGAGGTGGGGTGCAGAGCAAACTGGCAGTTGCAGCCGCCCTCCACGCCCAGCTCGTCCACAATCTGCAGGGCGGCGGAACGGAGCATCTGAAATTCCTTGTCGGAAAGGGTCATGGTGGGGGCCACCACAATGGAATCGCCGGTGTGCACCCCTACAGGGTCCAGGTTTTCCATGGAGCACACGGTAATGGCGTTGCCGCGGCTGTCCCGCATAACCTCGAATTCGATCTCCTTCCAGCCGGCGATGCTTTTTTCCACCAGGATCTGGGTAATGGGAGACAGGGCCAGCCCGTTGGCGGCCACCTCCCGCAGCTCCTCCTGGTCGTTGACAATACCGCCGCCGGTGCCGCCCAGGGTAAAGGCGGGCCGGATAATGACGGGATAGCCGATCTCCAGGGCAAATGCCTCCGCGTCCTCCACGGTGGTCACCACCTTGGAGGGAATGCAGGGCTGGCCGATCTTTTCCATGGTGTCCTTGAAAATCTGCCGGTCCTCGGCCTTGTCAATGGTCTCCGGGGAAGCGCCCAGCAGCCGCACATGGTGACTTTCCAGGAAGCCCTCTTTGGCCAGCTGCATGGAGAGGGTGAGGCCGGTCTGGCCGCCGAAGCCGGATAGGATGCTGTCCGGTTTCTCCTTTTCAATAATGCGTTTTACCGTGGTGAGAGTCAGCGGTTCAATGTAAATGCGGTCCGCCATGGCCTTATCGGTCATGATGGTGGCGGGATTGGAATTCACCAGCACAATCTCGATGCCGTCCTCCCGCAGGGCGCGGCAGGCCTGGGTCCCGGCGTAGTCAAACTCGGCGGCCTGTCCGATCACGATAGGGCCGGAGCCGATGACCAATACTTTTTTGATGTCCTGATTCAGTGGCATGTTATCTCTCCTTAGATTGTATCATTAACCGATTGGAGGCGCTCAGAGGTTCTCCGAAACGACTGTTCTATAGTCATTTCATCATGGCAAAGAACTCGTCAAACAGGTAACCTGTATCCATGGGGCCCGCGCAGGCCTCCGGGTGGAACTGGGTGGTGAAGGCCGGAATGTCCAGATACCGGACGCCCTCGCAGGTGCCGTCGTTCACGTTCACAAACAGTTCCTTTGCCCGCCGGGGGTCAATGCTGCCGCCCACCACCGCATAGCCGTGGTTCTGGCTGGTGATATACACCCTGCCCGTTTCGGTGTGCTTCACCGGCTGGTTTGCGCCCCGATGGCCGTATTTCAGCTTTTCTGTCCGGAAGCCCTGGGACAGGGCCATCAGCTGGTGTCCCAGGCAGATGCCGAAAATCGGCACCCCCAGGCCGCAGATCTCCCGGAGATTTTCGATGATCTCCGTGTTTTCCGCCGGATCGCCGGGGCCGTTGGACAGCATGACGCCGTCCACGTTCAACGCCTTCAGCTCCCGGGCGGTGGTGTTTGCAGGACACACGATGACCCTGGCGTCCCGGCTTGTAAGACCCTCCCAGATATGGCGCTTCAGGCCGAAATCCAACAGCGCCACCCGGCGCCTGCCCTGCTCCGGCCCCACCTCGTACCGTTCCTTTGTAGTCACCGCCTGCACCGCGCCGGTGACCCGGTAGGCCCTCAAGGCCTCCATGTCCACATGGGCGGGATCATCCGTGATGGCGCCGTTCATCACGCCGCTTTCCCGGATGATTTTTGTGAGGGTGCGGGTGTCCACGCCGCTGAGACCGATAATGCCCCTGGCCTGAAAAAAGGTGTCAAGCCTGCCCTCTGAACGAAAGTTAGAAGGAACTTGACACCATTGCTTCACGATGTAGGCACGGGGGCCGATAAAATCACTTTCAAAATCGGCGGGAATGACCCCGTAATTCCCAATGAGGGGGAAGGTCTGTACCACTGCCTGTCCCCAATAGCTGGGATCGGTGAGCGTTTCAAGATAGCCTGTCATGCCGGTGGTGAACACGACCTCGGCGACCATTTCGCCCTCCGCGCCGAACCGCTCGCCCCGGAAGGTTTTTCCGTTTGCCAGTACAAGATATGCTGTTTTTCCCATATCCGCGCACGCCGCCTTTCTCTGTTATTCTAACTGTATATCATACTGCAAACCCTCTCCCAGCGCAAGAAAAAAATTTTTCCCTACCCCCCTGTTTTTTTGGCGATTCTCCCGTTATTATTTCCGACCCGTTGACAATTTTTTTCCCGGGGAATAGAATATTGCCAGTTAAAACATCGTTGGACCTTCATTTTACTAGGGAAAAGGGGTAACATGCATGGACGAGAAGAAAAAATCCGTTCCACATCTCTTCGGCAGCTGCGTCTTTAACGACGATGTGATGCAGGAGCGGCTTCCCAAGGATGTCTATAAATCCCTGCGGAAGACCATCGACGAGGGCAAGGACCTGGATTTGACCGTGGCCAATGCGGTGGCCACCGCCATGAAGGACTGGGCCGTAGAGCTGGGCGCCACCCATTATACCCACTGGTTCCAGCCCCTCAACGGCATTACAGCGGAAAAGCACGAAGGCTTTATCTCCCCTACCTCCAACGGACGCGTGATCATGCAGTTTTCCGGGAAGGAACTTATTAAAGGCGAGCCCGACGCTTCCTCTTTCCCCTCCGGCGGCCTGCGGGCCACCTTTGAGGCCA
Source organism: uncultured Acutalibacter sp. (assembly GCA_964600905.1). Classification (GTDB taxonomy): domain Bacteria; phylum Bacillota; class Clostridia; order Oscillospirales; family Acutalibacteraceae; genus Acutalibacter. The sequence goes on from CAZRLJ010000033.1 coordinate 20,300, forward strand.
GAGGCTACACTGCCTGGGACCCCACCTCCTATGCCTTTGTCAAGGGAGATTCCCTCTACATCCCCACCGCCTTTTGCTCCTACAGCGGCGAGGTGCTGGACAAAAAGACGCCCCTCCTGCGCTCCATGGAGGATCTGAGCGTACAGGCAGTCCGCATTCTGCGGCTGTTCGGCGATGACCGGACCAAGCGGGTGGTCACCACCGTCGGCCCGGAGCAGGAGTATTTCCTGGTGGATAAAAAGCTCTACGAGCAGCGGCCGGACTTGATTTTCTGCGGCCGGACCCTGTTCGGGGTCAAGGCCCCCAAGGGCCAGGAGATGGAGGATCATTACTACGGCGCCAT
>CAZRLJ010000034.1:0-20175 GCA_964600905.1 uncultured Acutalibacter sp.
GCGAGTTTGTGCTGATGACCGGCAACGAGGTGGGCATTATGCTGCTGGACTTCATCGCCCGGGTCAAGAAGGAGCAGGGCCGGCTGCCCGCCCATCCCGTGGCGGTCACCACCATTGTCAGCACCGATATGGTGGACCCCATCGCCAGGGACTACGGCGTGGAAATGCGCCGTTGCCTCACCGGCTTTAAGTATATCGGCGACATCATTGCCGAGCTGGAGGAAAAGGAAGGCAATGCCGACAGCTACCTGCTGGGCTTTGAGGAGAGCTACGGCTACCTTTCCGGCGGCTATGTCCGGGATAAGGACGCTGTGGACGGCAGTATGCTGATCTGCGAAATGGCCTCCTACTATAAGAAGAAGGGCATGACCCTGGTAGACGTGATGAACAGCCTCTATGAAAAGTACGGCTACTACAAGAACGGCCTGTGCAACTTCGGCTTTGAGGGCGAGGACGGCATGAAGACCATGAACAACATCATGGACACCCTGCGCAGGCAGCCGCCCAAGGAGATCGCCGGAGCCAAGGTCATTGGCCGCAGCGACTACCTGGAGTCCGTTTCCAGCGGCGACCGGGAAGGGACTATTGACCTGCCCAAGTCCAATGTGCTGGAATACCGCCTGGAAACCGGCAGCAAGCTGATCGTCCGGCCCTCCGGCACTGAGCCCAAAATCAAGATCTATCTCTCCGGCAAGGGCGCTACCCGCGCTGAAAGCGAGGAGATCGTGGAGAAGATGAAGGACGCGGTTCCCGCCCTGCTGGGAATCTGACCGTCCGGCAGAAACCATCAAAAAAGAGCCCTGTCACGAAACCGTGACAGGGCTTTCCTCATTTTGTCTTTGCTTTAGCGGACAGGCCTGCCGCCACCGCCGCCGGGGCCGTACCCGCTGTTGGAAGGATTTTGCAGAAACGACTTGGCGGTCAGTATGTCATCCAGCGCTTTTTCGCGCTTTTTGTTTTTTCCCCGGCCGTAGCCCAGCCAGACCAGGAGAGCTAAAACAGCAATGATGGCCAGCGTGCCGAGAATGCCGGTGAAAATATTTCCAAAATTCAATCGATCCCACTGGATCGCTAAAAACATATTGAACATAAAAACCCTCTCTTTCTCAAAATTGTGTTTCCTTTGAAATTGCCCGAATTTTATTGTAAGCTTTGTTTTAGCGGGAGGACCGCGGCCGGAAGGGTGCAGTAAAACAGGTGAGCTGCATCGTTGATCCCTTCCTTTCCGTAAATTCTTTCAAACCTTGAAATTATCCTAGATTAATAATAGCAGAAGAAAAGAACACATTCCATGCGCAACTTCGCCAAAAATCAGCCGCCTTTTTTGACATCGGAAATCCCCAGCACCGGGGCGGCAAGATGTTTATTGCACCAGGGCAGCAGGGGGCCTGTGCCGAAGGCCATAATGAGAGTGCTCAGCCCCACGGACGCGCCGCAGAGAAAGCCCACGCCCACGCAGAGAAAGTCGGTAAAAATACGCCACCAGCGGAAGGGGATCTTCGTCTTGTTTGGCACGATATAGGAAATGCAGTCGTAGGGGGCCATGCCCAGGCTGGAGGTGACGTAGAAGGAGCAGCCGACGATCTGCATGGCCACGCCGCCCAGGGTCAGCAAAAGCCTGGCCCAGATGGGAAAAACCATAGCTTCGGGAAGGAGCATAGCCCAAAGAGAGCCGAACAGATCGGCGGAAAAGCCCACCAGCAGCATGTTTCCGATGGTGCCCAGGCCCAGCATGGAGCGGTCCAGAAACAGCACCAGCACCAGCAAAGCGGCGTTAAAAAGGGCCTGCCAGGCGCCGAAGCCCATGCCAAGCCGTGAGGAAATGCCCAAATTGATGGTGGAAAATGGGTCGGCGCCCATGTCGCCCAGCACAAACAGGCTGACCCCGCCGCCCATGACGATGACGGAGAGCAGCATGGCGATGATCCGTCGGGGCAGACGCTGTCCCGCATACCGTCCCGCATCCATCCGTTTCCTTCGCTGGGTCATTTGAACATCCTCCCTGCCGTTACTCGGTCTCAAACAGAATTCCCAGGGTGCCGGGGCCGCAGTGGCAGGCGATGGTACAGCTGGCGACAGTCTCATGGATTTCCTTGAAATCCGCGGTCGCCAGAATGGTTTTGCGCACCAGCTTTGCCAGCTCCGGCTCGATGGAGGAATAGGTGATGAAGATGTGATCAAGCTTCAGGTGGGGGTATTCCGCCAGCTTATCCCGAACATACTGGGGCAGCACCTTTTGCAGGTTCCCCCGGTACTTTTTGCCCACGTGCATACTGCCGTCGGCATTGTCTACCTCAATGCAGGGCTTCAAATTCAAAAGATTGGCGCCGATGGCCGCAATGGTAGAGCACCGGCCCCCAGCCCGCATAAAGTCCAGAGTATCCAGAATAAAGCTGGAATGGACCTTGCCCCGCAGATCTTCCACTTCCTTGGCGATCTGTGCCGCGTCCATGCCGGCCCGGATCCGCTCTGCGGCCTCGATGATCAAAAGAGAAATGCCGGTGGAGAGGTTAAAGCTGTCGATGGGATAGACCTTTCCCTCGTATTTGGCATTCAGCTCCTCTGCGGCCAACACGCAGTTGTGGTGGGCGGCGGAGATGGCTCCCCCCAGGTTCAGGTGGATCACGTCATATCCCTCTTTGACCCATTCCTCAAAATATGCTATGTACTCGCCCATGTTGATGGCGGCAGTCTGAGGCAGCACCTTCCGGGCGTAGTAAGCGTCAAAAATTTCCTTCACGTGGATGTCCACATTGTCCTGGTAGTCCGTACCTTCCAGAATCACATGGAAAGGATAGTAATGCACGTCATACCGGGCTTTCAGCTCGTCGCCTAGGTCGCAGGTGCTGTCTGCGCTTAAAATAATTTTTTTCATGCCTGTTTCTCCCTTTTGAGTCTTTCACAAAAAACTTTGCCCTCGCCCCACGGCGGGCGGCCGATTACGGATGGACGGAAGCGGCGGCTCCCACGGCGGGCGCGGTTTCCTTGTTTTCCCTGGCCACAGCCAGCATGAGCTTGATGCGGTTTTCCTGGTTCACCCGGGTGGCGCTGGGGTCGTAGTCAATGGGTACGATATTGGCCCGGGGATACACGTTTTTCACCTTGCGGATCATGCCCTTGCCCACGATGTGATTGGGCAGGCAGCCAAAGGGCTGGGTGCAGACCACATTCTCATAGCCGCTCTCGATGAGCTCCATCATTTCAGAGGTCAAAAGCCAGCCCTCGCCCATTTTGCAGCCGTAGCCGATGACCTTTCCCGCCAACTGTTTCAAATGGGAATAAGGCGATGGCGCCGTAAACTGGGGATACTTTTTCACGGCGGCGATCAGGTCCGTTTCAAACTTGGTGAAATACCACTTCAAAAATTCGCAGAGCTGCTTTTTTGCGGGATTGCCGCCGTAAAGCCGGATGTCCTCCAGCCGGTTATCCACCTTGAAGATCATAAAGCCCATAATGCCCGGTACCATGACCTCGCAGCCCTGCTGGAACAGGAACTCCTCCAGGTCGTTATTGGCCAAGGGAGAATATTTCACGTAAATCTCCCCAACTACGCCCACCTTGGTTTTTTCGGTCCGGTTCACCGCAATACCCGCGAAGGCCTCGGTGATCTTGTCAAAATATTCCCGGACCTCCCGCTGGGCAAAGCCCTTTCCCCGGTCAAACAGGGACGTCAAAGTTACAGTCCACTGCTCCACCAGGGCGTCGCTGGCGCCGGCTGTGATCTCGTAAGGCTTTGTCTGGTTCTTCAGTAGCATCAGAAGGTCGCCGTAAGCCAGGGCAGCAATGGCCTTGCGCAGCAGCGGCAGGGTGATTTGGAAGCCGGAATTGGGCTCCATGCCGGAGAGGTTTACGGAGATGACGGGAATATAGTCCAGCCCATCCTTTTTCAGGGCTTTCCGGAGCAGGTGGATGTAATTAGAGGCCCGGCAGCCGCCGCCGGTCTGGGTCATGATCAGCGCCACCTTGTGCAAGTCGTACTTGCCGCTGTGCAGGGCGTGCATCAGCTGGCCAATGGACAAAAGGGCCGGGTAGCAGGTGTCGTTATGCACGTATTTCAGGCCCTCGTCGACGATCTCCCGGCCGGTGGTGCGCAGCAGATCGATGTGGTAGCCCTCGTTCTCCAGCACCTTCCGGATCAGCTCGAAATGGATGGGAGCCATGTTGGGCGTGATGATGGTGTAGTCCTTTTTCATTTCCCGGGTGAATTCCACCCGGTTTGTATTGTCTGCCATTTGGGATACCTCCTCTTACTTTTCTGAAGAAAAGTAAGCAAAAGACTTTTCACTCGATTTCATTTGGTGGGGAAAATAACCGTAGCGCACGCACAGCGGCTTACTGCTTTTGCAAAAGTTAGTACAGCGGCCAGGGAAGCTCTGAGTAAATGGACAGGCCAGATCGGCGAGAAGATATTTCGACTGTCGAAGGCCCAAAATTGCAGGAATACTTTGTGTATTTCAAAATTTTGGGGCAAAGACAGGCGGAATATATTCTGCTGAGGTGCGCCTGGACACTTTGCTCAGAGGTTTCCTAATTAATTCACTGCCTCTGTCCCCAGCCCCAGGGCCGCAAACAGGCTCCGAAGACGGATGCGCACGGCTCCCAGGTTGGTGATTTCATCAATTTTGATCTGGGTGTAAATGCGGTCACCCCGCTCCAGGATGGAGCGCACCTCGTCGCCTGTGATGGCGTCCACGCCGCAGCCGAAGGATACCAGCTGCACTAGGTTGATCCGCTTATCGCCGCTGTCCGCCACGTACTTGGCGGCGGCGTACAGCCGGGCGTGGTAGGTCCACTGGTTGAGCACAGTGGTGGGGAATTTTTCCACCAGGCTGCTGACGGAATCCTCCGTCACCACCACGGCGCCGCATTCGCAGATGAGCTTATCGATGCCGTGATTGATTTCCGGGTCCAGGTGATAGGGGCGGCCGGAGAGAATGATCACAGGCAGGTTCTCCTTTTCCGCCAGCTCCAGATACTCCCGGCCCTTTGCCCGAATGCGGCCCATGTAGGCGGCGTACTCGGCATAAGCAGCATCGGCGGCCTCTTTCACTTCCTTTTCCGGAATGGCCGGGAAGTATTTGGCCAAAACCGCCTGGAATTTCTTCGGGAAATCCTTCCGGCGGTGCGGGCCCACATAGTCGTAGATGAATTTCACATTTTCAAGGGCGGCCACGTTGGCGTCCAGCACCTCGGGGTAGTAGGCCACCACCGGGCAGTTGTAGTGATTGTCGCCCATTTTCTCGTCAAAATTGTAGCTCATGCAGGGATAGAAAATGGCGTCGGGCTTACGGTCCAGCAGGGCCTCTATGTGGCCGTGCATCAGCTTGGCGGGGTAGCATACCGTATCGGAGGGAATGGTGTGCTGGCCCCGGAAATACAGCTTCCGGTCAGATTCCGGGGAGCGGATCACGCTGAAGCCAAGCCTGGTAAACAGCGTGTACCAAAAGGGGTACAGCTCAAACATGTTCAGCCCCATGGGAATGCCGATGACGCCGCGCTTGCCCTCGCAGGGCTCGTAGGAGCTGAGCAGCTGCTTTTTGTAATCGTAAAGGTTATACTCAGCCGTCTTGCTGTGCTTCTGCAGGGGCTTGTCGCAGCGGTTTCCGGCGATGTACCGGGCGCCGTTTGCGAAGGTGTTCACCGTCAGGCGGCAGTGGTTCTGGCAGCCGTTGCAGGTGATGGCCCTCACCTCGTGGGTGAAGCTTTCCAACTCGGCGGCAGATAAAATCGTGCTGCTTCCTTTTCCGTGCTCCTTGGCGTACAGCGCCGCGCCGTAAGCGCCCATCAGGCCGGATACGGAGGGCCGGGTCACATTTTTGCCGATCTCTTTCTCAAAGGCCCGCAGTACCGCGTCATTCAGGAAGGTGCCGCCCTGGACCACGATGTGGTCCCCCAGGCTTCCGGCGTCAGTCACACGGATGACTTTGTACAGGGCGTTTTTCACCACGCTCATGGAAAGGCCGGCGGAGATATTCTCGATGGACGCCCCGTCCTTTTGGGCCTGCTTTACGGAGGAATTCATAAACACGGTGCACCGGGAGCCCAGGTCCACAGGGCTGTCGGCGAAAAGGCCGCAGCGGGCGAAGTCCGCCATTTCGTAGCCCAGAGCTCCGGCAAAGGTCTGCAAAAAGGAGCCGCAGCCGGAGGAGCAGGCTTCGTTGAGGAAAATGTTGTCGATGGCGCCGTTCTTGATCTTAAAGCACTTGATGTCCTGGCCGCCGATGTCGATGATGAAGTCCACATCCGGCTGGAATTTCCGGGCGGCGGTAAAGTGGGCGATGGTTTCCACCACGCCCAGATCCAGGCCGAAAGCATTTTTGATGATCTCCTCGCCGTAGCCGGTGGAGGCGGCGGAGCAGATCACGATCCCGGGGAATTTCCGGTACAGGTCCTGCAAAAATTCCCGGACCAGAGGAACCGGATTGCCGGAATTCGGCAGATACCGGGAAAAAATGATCTCCTCATTTTCGTTGACCGCCACGGCCTTTACCGTGGTGGAGCCTGCGTCAATGCCGATATAGGCCCGTTTGTCCGGGAGCAGGGGCGCGTCGGTGGGCACGCTGTCTTTTAAGTGACGCTCCACAAATTCCTGGTATTCCGCCTCATTTTGAAACAGCGCCTCACTGCTTTGATAGTGGTGGCTGGAGCTGTAATTCTGAATGCGCCCGGTGATCTCCTTCAGGTCAAATTCCTCGCTGGTCTCACTCATGGCGGCGCCCGCCGCCACATAGTACAGGGAGTTCTCTGGGCAGATCCCGGTGACGTTCAGAATGCGGTCAAAGGCGGCCCGAAGCTGAGAAAGGAAGGTCAGGGGCCCTCCCAGATACACCACGTTCCCGGTGATTTCACGGCCCTGGGCCAGGCCTGCGATAGTTTGGTTCACCACGGCGTCCAGAATGCTCTGGGCAATGTCGTTTTTCTGTGCGCCCTGGTTCAGAAGGGCCTGGATGTCGGATTTGGCAAACACGCCGCACCGGGAAGCGATGGAATAGGTGCGCTCGCTCTCCCCGGCGATCCGGTTGAGCTCCTCCGGCGTCATATCCAGCAGGGTGGCCATCTGGTCGATAAAGGCCCCGGTGCCTCCGGCGCAGGAGCCGTTCATACGCACCTCCATGGAGCCGGACAGGAACAGGATCTTGGCGTCCTCGCCGCCCAGCTCGATGACCACATCGGCCTCCGGCAGATATTTCCGGGTGGCTGTGCGGGTGGCGTATACCTCCTGCACAAAGGGGATATGCAGATCTTCTGCCAGGCCCATGCCGGCTGAGCCGGACACACACAGCCCGGCGGTTTTTATTTCGGGAAACCGTTCCTGAATGCGGGTGAGCATCCCGGAGGCCTTTTCCGCGATCTGGGAAAAATGCCGCTCGTATTCCTGAAATACGGGAACGTCGTTTTGGTCGTAGACGACGCATTTCAGCGTGGTAGACCCCACGTCCATGCCGATTCTCATGTTTTCACCAAATTTCCAAAGGTATTCTCTTTCCTGTCCCGTTTTCGACAGGTATCTAAACAAACATGATAGCATTTTTTCATGAAAAAATCAACTATTCTGCCCTTGACAAAGTCTGTAAAGAGAAAAAGGCAAAGCGGGGAACAAATACTGCTTATCGTTGAAAAAGATCGCCCATTTTTCTTTTTCACCCTGTCGGCTGACCCCCAGTGAAAAAATCCCCGGCAAAAAATATGCCGGGGATGGACAAGATATGATATACTGGTTATCAGGTAAAAGGAGGCGGTTTTCATGACGACCGTAACATACGAAAGGCCGGTGCATTATTACGAGACCGACCGGATGGGCTGCGTGCACCATTCCAACTATATCCGCTGGTTCGAGGAGGCCAGGGTCCACTTTATGCATCAGTGCGATTTTTCCTACGAGGGCCTGGAAGCGGCGGGGATCGTCAGTCCGGTGCTGCGGGTAGAGGCGGATTACAAAACCATGACCCGCTTTGGGGACATGGTGTGCATTGACGCCGCCATCGAAAGCTACAGCCGGAGCCGGATCGTATTCGTTTACACGGTGCGGGACCGGGATACCGGGGTGGTTCGCTGCACGGGCAGGACCTTCCACTGCTTTTTGAACGCCGGGGGCAGGCCTGTGTCCCTGAAAAAAGCATGTCCCTCTTATGACGAAGTGATCAGACGGGTGATGGGGGAGGAACGCCCCCAGGCAGAGAGCTGATTGTGCGGTGCTGCCTTAGAAAAGCAGCTCCAGGGCGCCCAGCAGCCCGGAATCCTGGGAGAGCTCCGCGAACCGGAAGTATACCGGTTCGGTGGTCTGGCGGTAGGAATCGAATACCTTCCGAATGCGCCCGAACAGCAGGTCGCCCATGTTGATGAGCCCGCCGCCGAACACAAAGCAGTTGATGTTCAGGGTCAGATACAGGTTAAAGAGCCAAATGCCCAGATACAGGGCCATCTGATCCAGGGCGCGGAGGGCCATTTGGTCCCCCTCCAGGGCGGCGGCCTCGATCACCCGGGCGTCGATCTTTTCCGGGGAACCGGCCAGCTCCAGCATTTTGGTGGGCTGCCCATCGGCGATCCACTGCCGGATGTGCCGGACGATCATGCCGCCGGAGGAATAGGACTGAATACATCCCTGGTTTCCGCAGCCGCAGGGAATGCCCGCTCCCGGGGAAACAATGGTATGGCCGCTCTCTCCGGCAAAGCCGTCGCTGCCCCGGAACAGCTTGCCGTCAATGATAATGGCCGAGGCAAGGCCGGTGCTCACCGGGCAGTATACCATGTGGGGAAATCCCCGTCCCGCTCCCCGGCGGGATTCTGCCAGGGCGGCGCAGTGGCTGTCGTTGCCTACCTCCACCCGGACACCGGGCAAAAGGCCGGAAAGAAAGTCCTGGGCGGGGAAGCGGTTCAGGCCGGGCAGCATACTGCACAGCGCCACCTCTCCCGTGCCTGCCTTGACAGGCCCCGGAATGCCTGCGCCCAGGCCGGCCAGTTCGGCAAAGGGCAGTCCATTTTCCGCCATCAGGCCCTTCAGCTCTTCCACCATACCCCGGAAAAGCTCCTCGCCGGAAAGGGCGGGATCTGAGGGGAATTTTGTTTTTGCCAGCAGCTTTTTGTCCTGGTCGAACACGCCCAGGGCGATTTTTGTGCCGCCCACATCGGCGGCGGCATAATAACGGTTCATACAGACAACTCCTCTCCGCCGGAACGATCGATTCAGTGGTTCCACGTCTATCATACGGGTTTTCCGGTGAAAACGCAAGATTTACTTTCTCGTGGTTTCGTGATATTATGATACCTGTTCTGCATCTATCCTGGTCATGCGCAGCGGCTGGGAAAAACGGAGGAATAGAAAAATGGCTTCACGGCTCATAAGAACCTTTCCCATGGGGGAAACAGAACAATACAAATATGTGGTCATCCTGTCGAAATATCAGGGAAAGATCATGCTGAGCCGCCACAAAAAGCGGGATACCTGGGAAACCCAGGGAGGACATATTGAACCGGGGGAAACGCCGGAGCAGGCTGCCCGCCGAGAGCTGTGGGAGGAATCCGGCGCAGAGGAATTCACCCTGGAGCCGGTCTGCGGCTACTGTGCCGGCGACGAGGCCGGCAGCGAAGATGGAGCCGTATTTTTCGCGGACATCGGGATGCTTGGCGCTTTGCCTGAAAGCGAGATGAAGGAGATCGACCTTTTTGAAACGCTGCCGGAAAACCTGACGTATCCCGGCATTACACCCGGGCTGTTTCAGCAGGCAGAGGAGAAATTCCGCTGACGGGGGAACGGGCCCGCTTGTGAATAAACTGTTAAATTCTTCCCCAATAGCCTTTTGGGAGAAAAAAGTATGGTATCATGACAGAAGGAAAAGAAAGACGAAAAACAGGGAGGGACGCACATGGGGCTTTCTGAAAAGGGAAGGGATGGGCGGGCCCTTTCTGCGCTTTCCGTGGTGTGTGCCCTTTTCATGATCCTTCAAGCCCTATGCTGCTTCTGGACCATGGACTTGTTGGGGACGGCCCTGGATGGGGGAAGCAGTTCGGAGAACGGGCCGCCGGAGGCCCTCAGCGCCCAGGGCCTGGCTCTGCTGAAAACCTTTATGAGCCAGGAGGAAAGGCGGCAGACGGAGGCCTGCTATTTGTTTATTGCCCCCCAAAGCTCGGAGGGCCAGCGGTATGGAAAGCGGTATCCCCTGGCGCGGAACGCCGCTATTCGGGTGCTGCGGGAGGATGTCTCCGCTGAGGACAGGGAGGACGCCGCCAAAGCCTGCGATCTGGCCGCCAGGGCCTTTCTGCTGTACATGCAGGGGGATTTCGCGGCAGAGGAGCTGCGGGCGGCCGCCCGGAACCCTGTGGAGAGCGGGGAACCCAAGGCAGATTCCTTCGGCAGTAATGTGCAGCTTCCCGGAGAGGAAGCTTCCTATCCGGAGGGCGTTTTAGGCGATATGCCGGAGGGCGCGCTGTTCGCGCTGCCGGAGACGGATACCAAGACCTCAGAGGCCTCCGGAGGGGATGACGAACCTCAGGAGACCCAGGAGGAAGCAAAGCTTACAGTAGAGCTTACAGCGGAGCTGGCCGCAGCGGTGGAGAGCTTTCGCCAGGGGGACGGGGTCTCGGACATGGATTTGGAGGAAAGCTACCGTCTGCTGCCTCTGCTGAACCGGGCGTCCGGAGAGGGAATGCAGCAAGCCATAAACCAGGCACGGGAGGAAAACGGGAAGCTTGCGGCCTCCACGGGGGCGGAGCTTCGACAGCTGTTTTACAAGGAGCTGGGCGCAGACCCGGAGGCCCTTCGGGCGGAACGGCGCCGGATTGCCGGATGGGAGCTTGCGGGAACGTTTCTGCTGGCTGTCGCCGTCGGAATTCTGACCATATTATTGTCCGCCAGAGCGGGAAGAGCCCGAAAGGTGGCGGCAGTCCGTCTGCTGGCCCTGGGCTGCGGTGCGCTGACAGGGGCGGTGAGCGGTTTGATCCTGACGATCCGAAACGGGCCGTCTCCCCTCTGGACGCTGACAGCGGCGGCGGCCGCGGCTCTGGTCACAGGGCTGATCCTGATCAAGAGAAAGTCCTGGGCGATGAAGCTGAAGGCGCGGCGGGCCAATGGCCTGGTGCTGGGGGCGCTGCCTGCGGCCCTTCCCGGGATCACCCTCCCCCTGCTGCTGCTTTTGGCTCTCGCCGGCTGGATCGCCGGGGATGGAAGGCTTCTGGCCTTCTGCGGGCAAGGCATTCTGTTGACTGCCTCCTGCGGGCTGGGGGCGTTTCTGTTCCCGGTGGGGCTGGGAATGGGATTCCGAAAAGAATAAACCCGGAAAAATGGAAAATCATAACAGAGACCACAAGCTGTGAGGAAAGGAAAGTGGAGTGAGGCAATGCGTACTACAATGATCGTGAATCCCAATGCGGGACGGCAGAATATCCTTCGGGACCTGGAAGGGGTTCGGCAGATCCTGGAAAAGGCGGGGGCAGAGGTGACCGTGGAGATGACGGAATCCGCAGAACAGGCGGCGGAGGCTATTCGCCGGGCAGTGGAGAGCGGGCCGGACAGCCTGATCTGCTGCGGCGGCGACGGCACTCTCAGCGAAACGGTGGGCTGTGTGCTGAATTCAGGCGCTTCTCTGACGCTGGGCTATATTCCGGCGGGAACCACCAATGATTTTGCCAGCTCCCTGGGGCTTCCCCGGGAGCCGCTGAAGGCTGCGCAGCTCATCGCCCAAGGACGGGAAAGGGTTCTGGATGTGGGCCGCTTTGAAGACCGCAGCTTCATCTATGTGGCTTCCTTCGGCGCCTTTACCCAGGCCTCCTATTCTGCGAAACAGAATGTGAAAAATGCTTTGGGGCACCTGGCCTATGTGCTGGAGGGCCTGAAGGAGCTGCCCGCGCTGAAGCCCTATCACGTGAGGGTGAAAACAGCGGAGGGAGCGGAGTTTGAAAATGAATACATTTTTGGCGCTCTGAGCAATTCCACCTCGGTGGGCGGGATCGTGAAGCTGGATCCGTCCGAGGTGGACCTGGGCGATGGAAAGCTGGAGCTGATTCTGGTGAAGAACCCAAAAAATCTGGCGGAGTTCAACCGCATTCTTGGGTCCGTTGTGACCGGGAAAATGGATGAGGAAATGATCACCTTCGTCCACACCACGGGGGCGGAATTCTTCTTTGAGGAGCAGGCGCCTTGGTCGCTGGACGGGGAATACGCGCCCGGCAGCACACAGGTGACGGCGAAAGTCCTTCCCCACGCGATCCGGCTGTTCTGCTGACAAAGGCCTGTTCACCGAAAATTCATATTGTTTTCTTGTTTTTGCCATAGAGATGGGATAAAATGGAGTTACTTTGAGGGATCGTGTCTGCTTTCGTGCGGGGAAAGCGGTTCCGAAAACGCGAAAAGGAGTGTGAGCTATGGCAACCGGAAAGATTCTGATCGTGGACGACGACAGCAATATCTGCGAGCTGCTGCGGCTTTATATTGAGAAGGAAGGCTTCGACGCCTCCATCGCCAACGATGGGGAAACGGCCCTGAAGATGTTTGAGACTGTAGACCCGGACCTGATCCTGCTGGACATTATGCTGCCCGGCCTGGACGGCTGGCAGGTGTGCCGGGAAATCCGGAAAAAATCCTCCTGTCCCATCATTATGCTGACAGCCAAGGGCGAGGTGTTCGACAAGGTCTTGGGCCTGGAGCTGGGGGCGGACGATTACGTGGTCAAGCCCTTTGAGACCAAGGAGGTGGTGGCACGGATCAACGCCGTGCTGCGCCGGGCCGGGGACAAGGGCAAGCGAAACGACAGCAAGGAAGTCTCCTACGAGAATCTGTCCATCAACCTGACCAACTATGAGCTGAAGGTAAACGGCGCACAGGTGGATACTCCCCCCAAGGAGATGGAGCTGATCTATCACCTGGCCTCCAATCCCAATCGGGTCTTTACCCGGGATCAGCTGCTGGACGAGGTGTGGGGCTTTGACTATTATGGCGACAGCCGTACGGTGGACGTCCATGTGAAGCGCCTGCGGGAAAAGCTGGAGGGCGTGTCCGACAAGTGGGCGCTGAAAACCGTGTGGGGCGTGGGTTATAAATTTGAAGTGAAGGAATAGGCGGGATATGCAAAAAAGCATTTTCAGGCGCTATCTCAGCATCACGATGATCATCGTGTTCCTCAGCTTTGTTCTGCTGGGGAGCGTGATGATGGTTTCCTTCGGCCGCTATTGGCGGCAGGAGAAGAAGGAGCTGCTGACCACAAATGCCTCCTCTATTGCCGGCATGGCCGGGACTTTCCTCACGGAGCAGGGGGACCAAGAGCTGCGCCAGGTGGTGCTTGGAACCTTTATCGCCAGCTTTTCGAGCAGCATCGATGCGGATATTTTTATCACGGATCTACAGGGCAGGATCCTGCTGGGAAATTATGCCAACAGCAAGCTGAATAACCCCACCCAGGTGCCGGTGGACATCGTGCGGCAGGCGGCGGCAGGCATGTATGAGGGCAGGGGGGATTTCGGCGGCCTGTACCAGCGCCGCTTTTATATTATCGGCGTTCCCATGCTCGACCGGGAAAGCGGCGAATGTATCGGCGCCGTGTTTGCCACCACCGGTGTGGCGATGATCAACGCCTTCCGGGGCGATATGTTCCAGATTTTTCTCTTTGCCGCCATAGCGGCCTTTGCCATCAGCTTTTGTGTGGTGGGCGTTTTTGCCTACCGGCTGGTAAAGCCCCTGCGGCAGATGTCGGCTGCGGCCCGGAGCTTCGGCGCCGGGGACTTTTCCGTCCGCGTGCCGGTGACCAGCTCCGATGAGCTGGGCCAGCTGGCGGTGTCCTTCAACAATATGGCCAATTCCCTCTCTAACTCCGAGGGCGCCCGGCGGAGCTTTATTGCCAATGTGTCTCATGAGCTGAAAACACCCATGACCACCATTGCCGGGTTTATCGACGGCATTCTGGACGGGACGATCCCGCGGGAGGAGCAGGACGCCTATCTGGGCATTGTTTCCAGCGAGGTCAAGCGCCTTTCCCGGCTGGTAAAATCCATGCTGGACCTGTCTCGGATTGACAATGGGGAAATGCGGCTGACCCCCACTTATTTTGACATTACCAATACCATCGTCACCACTCTGCTGACCTTTGAAAAGAGCATTGAGGAAAAGCAGATCGAAGTGCGGGGGCTGGAGGACGCCAGGCCACAGACCGTTTACGGCGATCAGGACCTGCTCCATCAAGTGGTATATAATCTCATTGAAAATGCGGTAAAGTTTACCAATCCCGGCGGCTATATCGCGGTGCAGGTATCCGACAGCATTGACCGCACCACCGTGGTGATCGAGAACAGCGGACAGGGGATCCCGGCCGAGGAGCTGCCCATGATCTTTGAGCGCTTCTATAAGACGGACAAGTCCCGGAGCAGGGACAAAAACGGCATGGGACTGGGCCTTTACATTGTGCAGATGATCCTGAAGCTCCACGGCGGCAGGATCACCGCCCAATCGGTGGAGGGGGAGTTCTGCCGCTTTGAATTTACCCTTCCCAAGCCTCCGGAGCCACCCAAGCTGAAGGAGCCGAAGGCAAAGGAACCGAAGCAGAAGACGCCGCGGGAGCCAAAGGGAAAAAACGCCCGGGAGAAAGCGGCAAAGCAGGAACAGGAAAACCATTCCGAAAGGGGCTAAAATACTATGAGCGATCAGGAAAAAGAGGGCCTCTCCGGGAATCCGGAGGTCCATGATGATTCTTTGCAGGAGGCCTGGAAAAATCTCTGGGCAGTGAAGGAGCCTGTCCTTTCGGAGAACCCGGAAGCCGGCCCCGCAGCGGCGGAAGCCCCTGTTCCCGAGGGAAACGAACCGGTATATCCGGAATACAGCGCCCCCCCCGCACCACCTCAGACTCCCTATGGAGCAACGCCCCAGGGGGCTCCCCAGCCGGTCTATGGGCAGCCCCAGCCCGGCTATTACCAGGTCCCGGCCTACTACGGCTATCCCATGCCGCCGAAAAAGAAAATGTCCACCGGGCTCAAGGTGTTTATTTGGGTCGCGTCGATCCTGGCGGGCATTGCGATCCTGGGCTTCAGCGGATACTTGATTTACAGCACCGCCACCAGGGAAGTCACCCAGATTCCCGGCAGCAGCTTTTTGCCTGACGGCGACAATCCCTGGCCTTTTGGCGGAAACCCTTACTCTCCCCAGGAGCCCGGCGATGAGGATGATGTTCCCGATTTTGACGATGGGATCGTGCCGCCGGATACGGACGCCACGCCCGATGTGGACGTGACTCCCAACAGCGAGGGCATCACCATAGAGGGCCTTCCCTCCGGCGATCCCCTAACGGCCCAGGAGGTCTACAACAAGGTGGTGAAGTCCACTGTGACGGTGGCCGCCTCCCGGGAGCAGAACGGCCAGGTGAGCACCGGCACCGGTACTGGAATCATCGCCACTTCTGACGGCTATATCATTACAAACTCCCATGTAGTGATGAACTCCAAGAGCACCTCGGTGCGCATTACCACCTATGACGGGCAGGATTACGACGCCGTTGTGGTGGGGGTGGACCGCAGTACAGACCTGGCGGTGCTGAAAACCAACGATCACGATTTTTCTCCTGCGGAGTTCGGAGACTCTGAGCTGCTGGTCATCGGCGATTCCGTCGTGGCTATCGGCAATCCCGGCGGCGAAAAGTTTTCCGGCTCCATGACAGGCGGCTATATTTCCGGCCTGGACCGGACCGTGGGGGACTACAGCGAAAACGGCATGACTTATATTCAGACCGACGCCGCCATTAACCCCGGAAATTCCGGCGGCCCCCTGGTCAACATGTACGGCCAGGTGGTGGGGATCAACTCCTCCAAGATCGTCACGGACGGCTACGAGGGAATGGGTTTTGCCATTCCGGTGACCAAGGCCAAGGCGATTCTGGATCAGCTGCTTTCCGGCGGGTACGTGCAGGGACGGGTCCGGCTGGGCATTACCGGCAGCGATGTCACCTATGCCATGTCCGCCATGTACGGCGTACCCCAGGGCTTCATGATCCAGAGCATCGGCGAGGACAGCTCCTTTGCCGATACGGAGGCTCAGCCCGGCGACATTATTGTTGAGATGGACGGTAAGGCCGTGAACAGCCTGGCGCAGATCACCAACCAGATGCTGCGGTTTGAGCCGGGAGATACGGTAGAGATCACCCTGTATCGCCCCACCGCTTCGGGAGCGGGCGGCACAGAGTTTACGGTCACCGTGACCCTGCTGGAGGACAAGGGCGAAACACAGCAGTAAAAGAAACAAGCAGAAAGCGGCCTTTCCCGTTTCCGGGAAAGGCCGCTTTTTTACATGCTCTATTCAGTTGAAAGCTGTTGATTCAGTCCAGGAAGCTGATCTGTCCGGGCAGCTGGTCAGAATCGTCCGTAGTTGCCAAGGGAGCATTTTTTCCCTCCGTGGCGGCAGCCGGTTTCTCCTGTGGAATTGCTTTTTCCTGAGAGGGTTCCTCTGCCGGAGCGAGTTCCTTTGCCGGGGCGGAAGCTTCCGCAGGAGTGGGTTTCTCCGCCGGGATGGACTCCTTGGCCGGAGTGGGCTTCTTCACTGGAGGAGCTCCGGCTTCCGGGGAATTTTCCACGATAGCCGCTACCTCCTCCGGCTTCATCAGCTTGTCGGATTTTGCTTTTTCCAGCACTTCCCTGGGGATCACTACCTCATCGGTGTACATGAAAGCCTGAACGGGCACCAGGGGCGCGTTTGGATTCTTCTTAGGCGGTTCCGGCGTCCGGGGTTCCGTGCGTATCGCCGGAGGCTTCGCTTCTGTGTGTATAACCGGAATCTTTGATTCCGGTGTTGGAGGCAGCCTGTGAAGCTGATCGGGAGCCGGGCGTTCCTGGGTCGGTTTCCCAGGCCGCAGGGGGGCGGGAGAAGTCGGCGAAGCAGCTGGATTTGCCGAAGCAGCTGGTCCATGGTGCACAGGGGGACGAGGCTTGTTGACGGGCTGGCGGGGCCGCTCAGCAGGCGGCGTCATGCCGGGGAAGGTGCCAACAGGCGCATTGGGGTTGTGGTGGGGGCGGCCGGACCGCTGCCGGGCCTCCGCCGCCTGCACAGCCTCCAAAACGGTTTCCTGCTCTGCCCGGCCCTGCCTCTGCCGAAGGACGATCAGCAGAACGATGGCGCCTACAATACCCAGGATCACACAGACCAGGCCGCCGTAAAACAGGAAAACGGCCAGAGAATTTTTCGTGCGGTTGACTCGCGCAAAGGTCACATAGGGAGAGGCGTCCTCCGGGGAACTGTCAGCATCGTTTACACCGGGCTTTTGCCAGTCCAAAGAAGGGGGATCCACCGGCGTGGGGGAGGAGGAGGATCTGGGGGCCGAGGATGCGGTGGGGGAGGGCGTGGAGATCGTTCCGGGGATCACAAAGGGGTTCCGGCTGTTGTTGGCATCGGGGTCCTCGTTGGAGGAAGATTCATTCGGTTCAGGTTCGTCATCCGGCTCCCGGGTCGGCGTGGCAGAAGGCTCCGCTGCGGGAGCAGAGGTAGGCTCCGGCGTAGGAGAGGGCGTAGGTTCCGGCGTGGGGGCAGGCGTTGGGATAGGGGTGGGCTCGGGCGTGGGCTCAGGCGTTGGGGTTGGCCGGGGAGGCGGCGTATCATCGCCGGGGAAAATAATGATAGGCCCGTCGTTGGTGCGCACATGATTCAATATTGACCCGCCCGATTTTCCCTCCTCGGCCGACGCCGGAGGGGCAAAAACGGTGACCGCAAGCAGCAACGAAAGAAAAAGCGCTGCCAGACGGTGGTATAGCTCTGTCATAGGGTGGCCCTCCTGGGGGGTGGACTGAAAAAGTATCGGCAAGCCAAAAAAGGGCATACTGTCACAATTATTGTTTATTGTATCATATATTTTGCTGTAATTCAACGGTTTTGCGCCTGAATCAGGGAAAAAAGATAAAAAGCGCAAAAAAGGAAACGGTCCGCAGAAGGAGCGAACCGTTTCCCGCTTTATTTTTTCAGTTCCCGGCAGCGCTGAATCCGCCATCCCTTCGGGTTGTCTCCATGCTCCGGATCATGGGAGAAATCCTGTAGAAGCTGACAGGGAAATTCCCCGCATTCTCCGCAGAAGCTCACACCTCTTTTTATGGCGCAGGCAGCTACAGTACAGGGCTCCTTATGGCAGTGAAAGGGCATTCCCCTGGTAGCAATGCAGCCACGGCAGCCGCAGGGCTCCCGAAATTCGCAGGTGCCGCAATCCAGCCCGCAGTAGGCGGTGATGCCTTCGGCCTCCAGAAGCGCCAGCTGCTTTTTCCTGCTGAGTCCTTCCAATACAAGGCGGTAAGATTTGTCCAGCATCTCCCGCAGCAGCTCGTCGGGCAGGGCGCCGTCGGGCTTTATGGAATTCCAGTGGAGCTTATTGGAATAGTAGCCGGGGATCACGTCCTCATACTGCTGCCGGAAGAATTCTCCCTCCTCAGGCTCCAGCTTCAGGTTGATGTAGTAGGGCCTGTTCCTGTCGTCCAGGCAGATGGCGGCAAACATCTTTTCCCCAACCTTGTAACGCACCCAGTTCCAGTCGGACTGGAGATCCTTTGTCACACCCGGCTTTTTCAGCAGATATTCGTCCATCCAGTGATAGCGCACAAAAACTCCTCCTTTTTTCAGCCGGCTGCCGTGCGGCGGGTTCAACTTGGCGGCAGCCGGATTTGCTTTGTGTGTCCATTGTAAAACAAAAAACAGGACAGCTATCTGTCCTGTTTTTCGTATTGCTCCCAGATTATTTTTCCCTGTCGGGCCAGGTCTTTCCGGAGCTGCTCCGGGGCCAGGACCTCTGCCGCGGCGCCAAAGGACAGCACCCAGGACAGCATATTTCCATAATTGGTGAAGTCTGTGGAAAATTGAAGCCGTCCGTCCTTCTGTACCGCAAAGCATTCCGGCCCGTATTCCTCGATGAGCCTGTACTTTGCTTCTGGGGCGAACAGGGCTTTCAGCCGGTAGTTGCTCTGCCAGACCTGTTCAAAATCCAGCCGGTCTTCGGGAATTTCCCGGGGAAGAAAGGCAGTTTCCTCGTTTTGAAGCTCCCACAGCCGGGACAGCTTAAAGAGCCGGAAAGCCTTGCGCTGGGTACACCAGGCAAACAGATACCAGTCGCCCCACTGGAACACCACATAATAGGGCTCGACGGTGCGGTGGGATTCACCCTTTTCAGAAAAATACTGAAAGGAGACCAGCTTTCCGGCGGTGATGGCAGCCTGCAAAAGGGAGAGCTTTTCCGTGAGGCTGCTTTTGTAGTGGGAGGCAAGGTCGATGAGCAGGGAGCCTCCCGGCAGACTGGCAGAGCTGTCCGACGGGACGCCCAGCTTTTCCATCAGATTTTTCTGCCTGGGCAAGGGGAAAACACTGTCCAGGCCGCGAACTCCGGCCAGAATGGCCTCCAGCTCCGGGCCGGTGAGAAGCTGCTTGTCCAGCTTATAGCCGGGGGTGATGGAAATGCCGCCGTTTCTGCCCTGCTCGGTGACAATGGGGATTCCCGCCAGGCACAGGGCGTCAATGTCCCGGGAAATGGTCCGCCGGGAGACCTCGAATTTTTCCGCCAGCTCCGGCGCGGTACATTTCTCCTGCCGGAGGAGGGTAGTCAGGATTCCAAGCAATCGGTCGATCTTCATAGGATACCTCAAAGAAGAAAGCCCGGAAACTACTCCGGGCTTCTAAAGTCAGTTCTGCTGGAACGGTCAGAACCCGATCCGTTCCTGGATGTAGGCCGACACCTGATCAATGGGCATACGCACCTGCTCCATGGAATCCCGCTCCCGGACGGTGACGCAGTTGTCGGCGGGCGAGTTTTCATCGCCCACGGTCTGGAAATCAATGGTGATGCAGAAAGGTGTGCCGATCTCGTCCTCCCGGCGGTAACGCTTGCCAATGGAACCGGTCTCGTCAAAATCGGTCATAAAGTACTTTGCCAGCTGATCCCGGACCTCCAGCGCCTTGGGGGACAGCTTTTTGGACAAGGGCAGCACTGCCGCCTTAAAGGGCGCGATGGCGGGATTCAGATGCAAAACGGTGCGCACATCGTTTTTCTCAGCGTCGATGACCTCTTCATCGTAGGCCTCGCAGAGCAGGGCCAGCACCGTGCGGTCCAGGCCGTAGGTGGATTCAATGATAAAGGGAATAAATTTCTCGTTGGTCTCGGAATCCAGATAATCCATTTTCTGGCCGCTGTATTCCTGGTGCCGGGTCAGGTCGAAGTTGGTGCGGTTGTGGGTGCCGTTGAT
>CAZRLJ010000035.1:0-20060 GCA_964600905.1 uncultured Acutalibacter sp.
GGTTGGTGGGGCCGGCGTCCTCTTCCTTGCGGGAGCAGATCAGGGTGCGGTCCTCTACCCGGGCCACATCGTTCACGGCAGTGCGGTGATAGTAGCAGCCAGGGAGCTTCTCCTCGTTGAGCTTGATCATCTCGCCAGTTTCGCAGGCCTCCTTGCGCAGGCCCTCCAGCTGCTCCTCAGAGCCGTCGATCCAGACCACCTGATCGGGAGTGACCAGGGCCTTCATCTCTTCCAGCCATTTGAGAACGGACTTGTTTTGGGTCATTTCTATTTCTCCTTTCGCCCGGGGCGCGCCCGGTAGCAAAATAATGTATAAGAAGTTCGGGTCCTCGTAACCCAGTTTTATTCTACCACAGCGCGAACCAATAATCAATGAAGAATTTGTTAAAACTTGGGTATCTGCGGCTTCTTCTTTCCCGGCGGATAGGGCTGCCGTTCCTCCGTTTTTCCCAGCAGATAGTCCACGCTGGTTCCATACAGCTCCGCCAGCCGCAGCAAAATCCGGGTTGGAACATCGTTTTCCCCGGTTTCATATTTGGAATACCCTGTTTGCGACATGTTCAGCAGCTTTGCCAGCTCTTTTTGAGACATATCGCCGTCCTCCCGCAAATCCCGAAGCCTTGGATACATTGGCAACCACCTCAGGGCTATTCTATCCAACCTGTTTCAGGGTATTGACTTTTAGCCTAAAACAGGTCAAGATGAGCTCAGCTTCATTCCCTTTCCCGTGCGGAAAGGCAAAAGCGTTTTCAGACATTCCGTTGGAGAGGACAGAAAATGGGAATTTTGGGCGCTCTTATCGTTGTATTCCTCTGGGGCTGCATCTGGGCCTTTGCCACCGCTAAGGTGATTGAAAACAAGGGATATGAGGAAAATTGGTTCTGGTGGGGCTTTTTCTTCGGTTTCCTTGCCTTTATCGCTGCGCTTGCCAAGCCAGACGTCGATCACACCGCCTTCAGTGAACCGCAAACACCCGGGAAGAATTTGACGCCAAGAAAAAGGAAATAGTGGGCTGACAAAATCAGATGGATAGAAAAAGCGGCGTGAGAAACCTCACGCCGCTTGCTTTTCTTCCCTCCGTATCCCATTTTAGTGTGTTACAGCTCCAGTAAGGTCACAGACCCATTTTCCCTGGTCTTTTTCATGTCGATGAGCCGCTGGTTCTCGCTGCCCCGGAAAACCAGTTCCAGGTTCTTCTGGGCCTCGATAAAGGGGCCGTCGATCAGCACGTCGGTCTCGGCCAGCAGGCCGTCGATCTCCGAGTCATGCTTCTCCGTCAGCTGCTCGTAGGTCCAGCCGCTGTAGACGGTCACGTCCTTGCCGATACTGTGCACAAGCCGCGCCAGCTCTGTCAGGGGAGCGGGCTGGGAAAAGGGCTCGCCGCCGCTGAAGGTGATCCCTTTGAGCATAGGATTGCTCTTAAATTCCTCGAAAATCTCCTCAGGGGTCACGGCCCGTCCACCCTCAAAGGGCCAGGTTTGGGGATTGTGGCAGCCGGGGCAGTGGTGAGGGCAGCCCTGGGTGAACACCGTGTACCGGATCCCCTTCCCGTCTACGATAGATTCCTTGATCAGGCCGGCAATTTGCAATTCCATTGCGCTTCTCCTTTCACAAAAAAGAGGGCGCTGCCGCCCTCTTTTGTTCGTTGGTTGCCGATGCTAAGCCGAATCCACATTACTTTTTTGCGGCTACAATACAAATTCCTTTTCCCGAAAGCCCTCCCGGTCTGTCAGGTCAAAGGACAGGGGGGTCAGGGCCACATAGCAATTCATCAGGGCGGAGGAATCGTCCACGATCTCCCGGCCCATGGGCATTTCCGTACCCCGCACCTTGTAGCTGCGGCGCTGAGTTTCCGGCGCCCCGGCCCAGTAGTGATCCTCCCACTGGTGGTACAGCCCCATGGGCACCCAGCGTACGCCGCGGATCTCCCTCGGCGCCGGGATGTTCACATTCAGCAGATGGTGGACGTCCTTTTCCACGTCCATTTGCTCAAACAGCCGCAGAAAAACGCTGACGATCTCTTCCGGCTTCGCGTATTCCTTGTGAGAGGACACCGCGATGGCAGGCACGCCGTGCATGGCGCCCTCCAAAGCTGCTCCCACCGTGCCGGAATAGAGAATGTCAAAGGCAACATTCGCTCCCACGTTGGGGCCGGAGATCACCAGCTCCGCATCGGGACACAGGGCGTCCAGCGCCAGCCGGGTGCAGTCGGCAGGGGTTCCCTCTACCGCCCAGGCCTCCGGGCCGCCAAAGCCATCGACCTTTTCCGCAGCCAGCTCATCCCGCAGGGTAAGCCCGTGGCTGACGGCGCTGCGGTTTCCCGCCGGCGCCACCACGGTCACCTGATGCTGCTTTTGCAGCTCTCTCGCCAGCAAACGCAGGCCCGGGGATTGAACGCCGTCGTCGTTTGTCAGCAGGATACGCATGGTTTACTGAGCCATGGTGTGCTTGACGCGATCCTTCTCCTCGGCGCGCTTGGCGTTATTCCAGCGGTCCATGGTGCCCACCAGATAACCGGTGATGCGGCGGATGCGGTCGAACTCGCGGCCCTCGCCTACCAGGATCTGCTCCTTCTTAACGGCCTTTTTGGTGGTTTTCTTTGCAGCGGTCTTTGTCATGATAAAGTCCTCCCTTTTGAAATCGATAATGATTATTGTTTTTCCTCATTATAAGGCATTCCGTGCCATTTGTCCAGTAGAATTTCAAATTTTTTCGACAAACTTGTTTTCAGCGGATCAGATGGGAATAATCCGGCACGTCGTGATACTTCTTCCGCAGCTCGATGAGCTTCTCCACCGGCACGCCTTCCCCGGAATGACGGCCGCAGCGGGGGCACACGTCGTCGATAATGCCGTTGTAGCCGCAGACGGGGTCCCGATCCACCGGATGGTTCACGGAGCCGTAGCCAATGCCCGCTTCCTTCATGTAGCGGATCACGCTCTCAAAGGCGTCCAGATTTTTGCACACATCGCCGTCCAGCTCCACGTAGGAGATATGTCCCGCGTTGGTGAGGGCGTGGAAGGGCGCTTCCTTCCTGATCTTCTCAAAGGCGTTGATGTCGTAGTACACCGGCACATGGAAGGAGTTGGTGTAATAGTCGCGGTCGGTAACGCCGGGGATAATGCCGAACTTTTTCTTGTCGATGCGGACAAAGGTGCCGGACAGGCCCTCGGCGGGAGTTGCCAGCAGCGTGAAGTTCAGGCCGGTTTCCTTGGACTTTGCGTCCATGCGCTCCCGCATATGGGTGACGATCTCCAGACCCAGCTTGTAGCTCTCCTCGCTCTCGCCGTGATGCTTTCCGGTCAGGGCGACCAGGGTCTCCGCCAGGCCGATAAAGCCCACGGACAGCGTGCCGTGCTTCAAAATCTCCGCAACGGAATCATTGCGGCCCAGCTTGTCGGAATCGATCCACACGCCCTGTCCCATCAGGAAGGGGTAATTGTAGGCCTTCTTGCTGCACTGGATCTTGAAGCGGTGCAGAAGCTGCTCCACGCAGAGATCCATGCGCTCATCCAGAAGGGCATAGAACTTCTTCAGGTCACCCTTGGCCTCGATGCCGATCCGGGGCAGGTTCACGGAGGTAAAGCTCAGGTTGCCGCGGCCGCAGGTGGTTTCGTGGTTTTTATCGTACACGTTGCCCATCACCCTGGTACGGCAGCCCATGTAGGCGATTTCCGTGTCGTAGTCGCCGGGCTTGTAATACTGGAGGTTAAAGGGAGCGTCGATAAAGCTGAAGTTGGGGAACAGCCGCTTGGCGGAGACCCGCATGGCCAGCTTGAACAGGTCATAGTTGGGATCTCCCTCGTTGTAGTTGACGCCCTCCTTCACCTTGAAAATCTGCACGGGGAAAATGGGGGTCTCGCCGTCGCCCAGGCCGTCCTCGGTGGCCAGCAGCAGATTGCGGATGACCATCCGCCCCTGCTCGCTGGTGTCGGTACCGTAGTTCAGGGAGGAGAAGGGCACCTGCGCGCCTGCCCGGGAGTTCATGGTGTTCAGGTTGTGCACCAGGGCCTCCATGGCCTGGAAGGTGGCCTTATCGGTCTCACGCCAGGCCGTTTCTTTTGCATAGGCGGCAGCGTCGTCGGCCTCCTCGCTGGTAATCTCCTCAAAGCCGTTCTCCCGCTGGTGACGGGGCAGGAACTCGGCAAAGCTCTCGCCGTATTCCCCGGCCTTGTCCATGGGGACCCATTTGCCCAGTTCCTCCTTGGCACTTTCCACCAGCGCCTTGGCATCCTCATAGGAGAAGCCTTTCCGGACCTGCAGGAAAGAAATCAGCGCCTTAAAATACTCCTTGCAGTAGGTCTTGTCCACGCCCTGGGCCATGGCGTAGTCGAAAATGGGCACGCTCTGGCCGCCGTGCATCTCGTTTTGGTTGGCCTGAATGGCGATACAGGCCAGGGCGGCGTAGCTGCGGATGTCGTTGGGCTCCCGAAGATAGCCATGGCCCGTGGAGAAGCCGCCCTTAAAGAGCTTGATCAGGTCGATCTGGCAGCAGGTCTCCGTCAGGGTATAGAAATCCTTGTCGTGGATGTGAATATCGCCATCGCTGTCCGCCTTGGCGATCTCGGGGGGGATCACGTATTTGTCGTAAAAGCTCTTGGCGCCCTCGGAGCCGTACTTGAGCATGGTCCCCATGGCGGTGTCGGCGTTGATATTGGCGTTTTCGCGCTTCATGTCCACATCTTCGCCGGGAACAAAGGTCAGGGCGGAATAAATCTTCACCAGCTGATCGTCCATTTCACGGATCTTCTGATGCTCCGCGCGATACAGGATGTAGGCCTTGGCGGTACGGGGATAGTCCGCCGCGATCAGCTCCTCCTCCACCATATCCTGAATCTGCTCTACCGTGGGGGTTTTATCCATTTTTTCGATCTTGGCCACCACGGCGTTAGTCAGCCGGTCCAGCTCCTCATCGCTGAACTTCTCCATGGCATTGCGCACATTTGCCTTAAAAATGGCGCTCCGGATCTTTGAGGCGTCAAACTTTACCTTTTCTCCGCTTCTCTTGATGATACTCTTAATCATTTCCCTGCTTTTCTCCTCCGCGCTTTTCATCTTGCCTGATATTTTTGCTCTCTGCCTTATTTTCAGAGAGCGTTTTTATTATAAGCTCCTATAGGAGTGATGTCAATACTATATATGGTGGTTTTTTCCTCTTTTTTCTGTAAATGTCCCCCAAATATATTGATTGAAGGGATGGTTTCACACCTGGGGACAGGGTTGCGATTCAGGTGTTTCCTGTCCTTTTCCCGGTTTCCGCGGAATGTTCCACAGTAGTGCGCCCAGCGATTCCATCCACTATATCTTGTGGAGCCCTGGCAAATATTTTTTCTGGCGCAAAAAAGCATCCCTCAACCCTGAGGGATGCTTTGATCGCTCCGCAGAACGCTGCCGCTTTATTCTTCAGAATCCTCCTCGGTCCTTGTCACGCAGATGCTCAGCTCGTCCAGCTGCTTCTGGCTTACAGCGGAGGGGGCATCCATCATCACGTCCTGGGCGCTCTGGTTCAGGGGGAAGGTGATGACCTCCCTGATGGATTCCTCGCCGGTGAGCAGCATGATCATCCGGTCCACGCCGGGGGCCGCCCCCGCGTGAGGCGGCGCGCCGTAGCAGAAGGCGTTGTACATGGCGGGGAATTTTTTCTTCACATCGTCCTCGCCCAGGCCCACAAGCTCAAAGGCCTTGACCATGATCTCCGGGTCGTGGTTCCGCACGGCGCCGGAAGCGCTCTCGTAGCCGTTGATCACCAGATCGTACTGGAAGGCGGTGATCTCCAGGGGATCCGCCTCTCCGGCAGCGGCCTTTTCCAGAATCTCCAGGCCGCCGTTTGGCATGGAGAAGGGATTGTGGCAAAACTCCAGCTGGCCGGACTCCTCGCCGATTTCGTACATGGGGAAATCCACGATCCAGCAGAAGGCATACTGCTCCTTGTCCATATGGTGGGGGCAGAGCACCCCCAGCTTGCTGCGGAGGACGCCGGCGGTCTTCTGGGCGGCGGACAGCTTCGGATCGGCTGCCAAGCCTACAAAGCAGTTGGGCTGCAAATGCAAAGCAGAGACGATCTGCTCCTTGCGGTCCTGTAAGAATTTAGAGATACCGCCTACCAGCTCGCCCTTTTCGTCCAGGCGGAACCAATAGGGCTTCTGGGCGGTCTGCACCTCCACATCGGCGCAAAGCTGGTCGATCTGCTTCCTAGTGCAGGTAAAATCGCTGACCACCACAGCCTTGATGACATTTCCCGGCTCAAAGGGGCCAAAGCCGCAGCCGCTCAGCAATTCGGTGGCGTCGGTGATGGTCAGGTCGATCCGCAGGTCGGGCTTGTCGGTGCCGTAAAGCTCCAGGGCGTCATTATAGCGAATGTGAGGGAAGGGGGCCTTGGTGACCCTCTTGTAGACGCCGTACTCCTGGAAAACCGGCGTCATCACGTCCTCCAGCACCGCCAGCACATCCTCCTGGGTGGCAAAGGCCATTTCCATATCCAGCTGGTAGAACTCTCCGGGGGTCCGGTCTCCCCGGGCGTCCTCATCCCGGAAGCAGGGGGCGATCTGGAAATAGCGGTCGAAGCCGGAGGTCATCAGCAGCTGCTTGAACTGCTGGGGGGCCTGGGGCAGGGCGTAAAATTTACCGGGATGCTTCCGGGAGGGCACCAGGTAGTCCCTGGCCCCCTCCGGGGAGGAGGCGGTGAGGATCGGCGTGGTGATCTCCAAAAAGCCGTGAGCCTCCATGGCCCTGCGCAGGGCGGAAACCACCTTGCACCGCAGAACGATATTCTGCTTCACGGCGGGATTCCGCAGGTCCAGATACCGGTATTTCAGGCGCTGTGCCTCATCGGCGTCCCGGGAGAAGTTGATTTCAAAGGGCAGCTCGTTATAGCGGCAGCGGCCCAGAAGAACGATCTTTTCCGGCTTTACCTCAATGTCGCCTGTGGGCAGCTTGGGATTTTTGCTGGTGCGCTCCCGGACCGTTCCGGTCACTTGGATGGTGGATTCCTTATTGAAGCCCTTCACCTGGGCCATGGTCTCCTCGTCTTCAATGACGACCTGCGTGACGCCGTAAAAGTCCCGCAGCACCAGAAAGCCCAGGCCGCTTCCCACCTCTCTCAAATTTTCCATCCACCCGCTGAGGGTCACGCTTTTTCCCGCGTCTGCCAGCCGCAGCTCGCTGCAGGTATGGGTTCTTGACTGAGTCATATTGATTTCTCCTTCTCCTGCATTTTCCAGCAGTTTTCTTTCTTATATTTCCGTTTTCCGGGAAGCGCCAAGGGAAGCTCTGAGCACCAAGGGAAGCTCTGAGCAAATGGACAGGTCAGATCAGCGAGGAAATTTTTCGGTTGTCAAAGGCCCAAAATTGCAGGAATACTTTGTGTATTTCAAGATTTTGGGACAAAGGCAAGCGGAAAATTCACCGCTGAGCTGTGCCTGGACAGTTTGCTCAGAGGTTCCCTAAAAGCTGATGGTGATATATTCGTCCAGAAAATCTTCTCCGATGGAGATGGATACCTTTCCGCCGTCCTTCATGTTCTTCAGCTCCGCTTTCCCGTCTGCCAGCTCGTTGTCGCCGATGACCATGGTGAATTTCGCCCCGATCTTGTCGGCGTACTTCATCTGGGCCTTCAGGCCCCGGCCGCAGAGGTCGCAGTCTGCGGGAATCCCGCACCTGTGGAGCCTGTCCGCCAGCTTCATGGCGCGGATCAGTGCCGCCTCTCCCATGGAGGCAATGTACACCTCGCACCTTTCCGGCTCCGGAAATTCGGCGTCCTGGGCCTCCAGGGCCATCATGATGCGGTCCAGCCCCAGGCCGAAGCCCAAGGCCGGGGTGGCCTTGCCGCCCAGCTCCTCCACCAGGCCGTCGTACCGGCCGCCGCCGCCCAGAGCAAAGCCCAGGCTCTTGGAGGGAAACTCAAACACTGTACGGGTGTAATAATCCAGCCCCCGGACCAGGCCGGGATCCACCTCATATAGGATACCCAGCTCATCCAGATAGGCCCGCACCCTGGAAAAGTGCTCCCGGCAGTCGTCACAGAGGTAGTCGGTGATCTTCGGCGCGTTCCTGGCAATGGCCTGGCACTCCGGGCTCTTGCAGTCCAGGATCCGCATGGGGTTTCGATCCAGCCGGGACAAACAGGTATCGCAAAGCTGATCCCGGTAGGCGGTAAAATACTCCTTCAGCGCCTTGCGGTATTCCGCCCGGCAGGTGGGGCAGCCGATGGAATTGAGCTGCAGGCCCACGTCTTCAAGGCCCAGCCGCTGGAAAGCGGAAAGGGCCATGGCGATGAGCTGGGCGTCAGCCACAGGCTCGGCGGCGCCGAACATCTCCACGCCGAACTGGTGCAGCTCCCGCAGTCTTCCCGCCTGGGGCTTTTCATAGCGGTAGCAGGTATCCGTATAATAGAGCTTCACCGGATAACCGGCGTTGTACAGGCCGTTTTCCAGCATGGCCCGAACCACTCCGGCAGTGCCCTCCGGCCGGAGGGTGATGGACCGCCCTCCCTTGTCCTCAAAGGTGTACATCTGCTTCTCCACCACATCGGTGGTATCCCCCACGCCCCGGAGGAAAAGCTCCGTGTGTTCAAACACGGGGGTACGGACCTCCATAAAGTCGTTGAGCTCTGCTTCACTGCTGAAAACCGACTCCATGAGCCGCCATTTTTCCGATTTTCCGGGAACCAGGTCCACCGTGCCCTTTGGGGCCTTTGTAATCAGTTCCATAGTTTTTCTCCTTTCCTTTCGCCGGTTTTCCGGCCTATCTCCCGCTTCCTATTTTTCCTGTAGTTTGGAAACGAAGCTCATATTTTTTCAGGGAGCCTTCCAGCGCCGCCGCAGCATCTAGGCCCAGGGAATCCGCCAGGCAGAGCAGGGAAAAAACACAGTCTCCCAGCTCCTCTTCCATGGTGGGCGTGGGCTCTGCACGCTTTGCGCCGTAATCGGAAGCCTTCAAAAGCTCCTTGGAAAGCTCTCCCACCTCGGAGCTGAGGTCCAGGAATCTCACCCAGGGCTCCCGGCTCATCTGGTGGCTTTCGGCAAATCCGGCCACCATCTTCTGCATCTCTCCCATGGTTTTCTTCCTTTCCATTTTCCATTTTTCACCTTTCATTTGCACCGTCCATTTGTTTGAAGCAAAGACAGGGGGAATCGATTCCGCTGGGATGTGCTTGGACATTTGCTCAGAGCTTCCCGGAAAGAAAGAAAACCTTCTCCCATACGCAGGAACGCATAAGGGACGAAGGTATCTCCGTGGTGCCACCCTAATTCAAAAGCAAAATCTGCTTTCCTTATAAAGGTCATTCAATTTGCGGCTGCCGGGCGTCTTTCCCCCGTTCCGTTCCGAAGGCGGCTCACAGCTGAAAAGCGCCGCCGCTTTCCCTCCGCCTCTCTCTGCCGGACTTTCCGAGGTACTCATCCCGGGTCATTGCCGGATGTCCGCTCCTATTATAAAGCAGACCGTTCTGATTTGCAAGGAAAATTTCCCCGCAAAGGCCGCCGGAAGGGCAGCCCTTACATGGGCTCTTTGACGATGTCGCGCCAATCCAGATCGCCCCGCTCCAGGCCGTGGATCAGCACCTCCGCCGTGGCGATATTGGTGGCCACAGGGATGTTGTGCATATCGCACAGGCGCAAAAGGTTCATCTCATTGGGCTCGTTGGCCTTGGGGTTTAAGGGATCCCGGAAGAACAGCAGCAGGTCGATCTCATTGCAGGCAATTCTGGCCGCGATCTGCTGATCGCCGCCCTGAGCGCCACTGAGAAACCTTTGCAGCTCCAGGCCGGTGGCCTCCGAGACCATCTTTCCGGTGGTGCCTGTCCCACAGAGCGTATGGCGGCTCAGAATGCCGCAATAGGCAATGCAGAACTGTACCATCAGCTCCTTCTTAGCGTCATGGGCTGTCAGTGCGATATTCATTGTTTACTCCTCCTAACCAAAGAATGTTCGATGTCCCTCAAAAGAATTTGTTACAGCCTTTGCGGAATGGGGACGTTTTCCCCCTCCAGCCGGGCTGCGATCCGGCAAAGGGCTTCCATGCCCTTTGCGTTCTCCCCAGCCTCCCTGCCTTTCAGGAAGGCTGCCGCCAGAGAATAATCCTCCGGCACGATGCCGATCAATCTGACCCCGGCGGCGTCGATCACGCCGTCCAAGTCCCCGTAGGCGCCGGTCTCCTCGAAAAACTCCCGATGGAACCGGTTGATGACCATGCGGATGTCGCTGATCCCCTGCTTTTCCAGAAGCTCCCGGGCGATACTGACGCTCCGCAAACAGACAGGGTCCGGATTGCACACCACCAGCGCCCGGTCCGCCGCGGCCGCCGCAGAACGGAAGCCGCTGCTGATCCCCGCCGGGGAATCCAGCAGCACATGGTCGTAATACTGCTTGAGCAGAAACACCAGCTTTTTCATGACCCCGGGGCTGACCCTGCTTTTCTCCGCCATGGGAGCAGGCAGCACGTACAGGCCGGACCCATCCCCGCAGGGATAGATGGCCTCCGCAGGGGCACACCGCCCGCAGACCACATCGGAGACGTCAAACACCAGATTTTCCTCTGTTCCCGTCATCCGATCCAGACTGCGCAGACCTGCGTCGCAGTCGACCAGCAGCACGCGCTGTCCCCGCTGCGCCAAAGCTCTGCCAAGGCCCACGGTCACCGTGGATTTCCCCACGCCGCCCTTACCAGATGTGATAACTGTTGAAATGCCCATAAGCAACACTACCTTGTGCTACCATCTTAGCACAAGAAAGCTCCAATGTCAAAAATAATATTTCCATTTTTGAAATTTTATTTTATTTCCACAAAATACA
Organism: uncultured Acutalibacter sp.; assembly: GCA_964600905.1. GTDB lineage: Bacteria > Bacillota > Clostridia > Oscillospirales > Acutalibacteraceae > Acutalibacter. Next base: position 10,791 of record CAZRLJ010000035.1, read on the forward strand.
GTGCCCTTCTGGATGCTTTTCCGGAAGGGCACGTTCAGCGGTTTTCCCGCGTTTCAGACCTATTCGCTGCTTGAGGAGGCTTTACCGGTATAATAGGGGGAATCCGGCGGCGGGCGGCTGCTGTCCTCCCCGGAGGCGGCAGAGCTGTCGCTGCTCTCCGGCCCATTGGAGGATTCTCCTGTGAAGGGCGTGGTGGGGATGTCATCCCCACGGCCCGGTGCAGAGGATGGCTCCGGCGTTGGCTCGGGGTCCGAAGCGGCATTGTCCCCGCCGCTGCTCTCCGGCGCGGAGCTCAGGAAATCCTGCTGCTCCTGCTGCTCCTTGGCCTTTCGCTCCTCCTCCAGCTCCTCGCGGGTCTTGAGGACCTTGTCCTCATCGTCCACCAGGTCTCCCCGCTGATTGTAGCGGTTGCCCTCCTCGTCCCAGGTGTGGAAACCGAAATACTGGTCCAGAATGTCCTTGGCCACAAGCTTGGCATAGTCTCCCTCGTTGCCGTATTCCATGACCACCGCAATGGCGATCTCCGGGTCCTCGGCCGGGGCATAGCAGATAAAGCTCAGGTTCGGCTCCTTGGAGCCGTCCTGAGAGGTCTCAGCAGTGCCGGTTTTGCAGGCCACGCTGACGGGATAATCGCTGAACACCGTCTTTGCCGTGCCCCAGGAGGCCACACCGATCATACCCTGCTTCACCACGCCCAGCACATCGGCGGAAAGCCCCGCGTCCCGTACCTCCACAGCCTGAAATTCCCGCAGAGTATGTTCGCCCGTGTAATCGGTGACCTTTTGCAGGAAATGGGTCTGGAGCCGCTTGCCGTTGTTGGCGATGGTGGCGCAGTAGGTGGCAAGCTGAACGGGGGTGAACTGGTTATCCGCCTGGCCGATGGCCGTCTGTGCCGTCATGCCATCCAGCCAGACGTCCCCGGGATGGTTGATGGCGTAGCCCGATGGGCTGGACATCTCGCCGGAGGCCTCATAAATCTCCACGCCCGTCTTTTCTCCCAGGCCGAAGTATTCGGCGTAGGCGTCCATTTTCTTGATGGTCAGCGACACGCCCACATTGCTGAAAAAGGAGTTGCAGGATTTTGCCAGGGCGCCGTAAACGTCCCAGGTGCCGCCGCCGCAGAGACATTTCATTTCCAGGGCGGTGTCGGGATCGTTTCCCAGCTTGTAGGTGCCGGGGCAATAGGCGGAATGGCCCGCGCTGAGAGATTTCTCCTGCAAAGCCGCCAGCGCCACCATGGGCTTGAACACGGAACCGGGGGTAAACACGCCGGTCAGCGCCCTGTCAAACAGGGGCTTTTTGTCGTTGTCGCCGTTGAGCGCCACATTGTACTCCGTATCGGAGGTGTACAGGTTCAGGTCATAGGTGGGATAGGAGGCGCTGGCCAGCACGCCGAAGTCCTTCACGTCCAGGGCCACCACGGCCCCGGCCGTACAGTTTTTGGCCTGGGTGTTGGCCAAAATATTTTTCTCCAAAGAAAGGTTGGCCGCCCGCTGGAGGTCGCTGTCCAGGGTGGTGTAGACCGTATTCCCCTCCTGGGGCCGGGTGGTGACCACCAGGTCCTGCATGTCTCCGTTATCGTCCAGCAGGATCGTCGCCTCGCCCCGCTGGCCCCGCAGGTCGGATTCAAAGGCCAGCTCCAGGCCGCTGCGGCCCACCGTATCGTTCAGCTTATAGCCGGAAAGATTGGTCTCAGAGTCGTAGAGCTTTCCGCTGGATTCCGCATCTTCCAGCTGCCAGTCCTGGATCGCTCCGGTATAGCCCACCACATGAGGGGCCAGGGCGCCGTCGTCCCCGTAATACCGGGCCACGGACACCCGTATCTCCACGCCGGGCCATTCGGCGGCCCGCTGGCTGAGGATGCCCACCGTATCCGCGGAGAGATCCTTTGCGATCACATAGGGATTGGTGCGGGAAAAGCCGTTGCGCACCATGCCGTACCGCACAGAGGCCACGTTTCGGGTATCCTTTGCCGAATACCCCCGGCAGCCAAACCAGTCCGCCAGGCTGTCCATGCAGTCCTGGGCCGTGGCGTAGTCCGCCAGGTTCAGCATGTCCTTGCTTTTCAGGGTGGTGATTTCGCTCTCCGCGTCCTCCTTAAAGCGATAGCCCCCCTCCTGGTCCAGTTCGATGGGCAGCCAATCCTCCCATTCGTCCCCCTGCTCCTCCAGCAGGTCCAGGACCTTGATGATGGTGGCGTTGCGCTCCTCCCGGACCATGTTCAGGGCATTGTACACCACATCGTAGGAGGTCCTGTTTCCGTCCAACAGCTTGCCGTTCCGGTCGCGGATCTCTCCCCTGGCGGCGTCCAGCTCGATCACGTCGGTCCGGTTCTTCAGGGACTGCTCCTGGTACTTCTCGCCATCGATGATCTGCCACTGGAACAGGCGCACCTCATACAGCAGGAAGAACACCGCCAGCAACAAAATGCAGAAGATCACTCTTCCGTTTTTTCCGATCTTCGGAAGTTTCATAGAAAGGCCTTTCTTTGATCTCGGGGGTAGCCTCAGTTCTCCTGGGTCCGCACAGCCTGGGAAAGGCCGTGGTTCAGCATGTAGACCAAAGGCACAAACAGCATGGTATAGAAATATTTCGGCAGGTAGTGGTGGGTAAAGGCGTAGCCCGGCATGGCATAGGAAAAATAGTACAGGAAAAGCCACTGGGCGCACACGGTAAGGCCAATGGTCCACAGACTGGTGATCAGGGCTGTAACCATATTGACCTGAAGGTAGACCCGGATCAGCACGCTGACCAGCCAGCACAGGACTCCCAGCACCAGGGCGTGAAAGCCCAGCATCCCGGAGAGCCCGAAGTCGCAGAACAAGCCGCCCACGATCCCAAAGACCATGGCGGGAAGCTCCTCCTCCATCATGGCGATGGTGATCACCGCCGGAAACAGCAGCACCGGCCGGACCCCGAAAACGTGGGGAAGCAGGCCGGGGGTCTCCTGCAGCATGAACAGCACCAGAAGCTCCAGGGTGTAAGCAAGGTAGCGGATCACGCGGTTAAAGTCTCTCATTCCATGTCCTCCGCCCCTGTACCGCCGGAAAGCTCCAGGTCCGCATCGAGATTCTCTTCCCCCTTGCCCGGAAAGCTCACGATCACGAACACGTCCTGCACATCCGTCAAATCCTCAAAGGGCTGGACCACCGCGTACTTGGACACGTCGTTTTCCGATTTCTCCACGGATTTGACCTCGCCGATCTTGATATACTGGGGGTAGGCCCCTCCGGCGCCGGAGGTGGTGATGATGTCCCCGGGCTGGAGCTGGGTGTCTCCCGGCAGGTAGTTCATCCGCAGGAGGCCGGAGGCCGCGGTCATAATATCGCTGGTGATCACGCCGCTTTCCCTGCGGTCGATGCACACAGCCGGCACCTTCACGTCCTCGCTCAGCAGGCAGGAAACCTTGCTGGTGGTGGCATATGCCTGGGTGACAATGCCCACCAGGCCCCGGTTGGTGATCACCGGGTCTCCCTCGCTGACGCCCTCTAAGGTTCCCTTATCGATGGAAAACCCGGAAAACACGTCGTTGGGGTCCCGGCCGATCACGGATACGGCCAGATATTTATTTTCCTCCCGTCCCTCGGTGATCTCCAGCTGAGTTTTCAGCTGCTGGTTTTCCTGCTTCATCTTTTCGTACTCCACCACCTTGTCCTGCAACTCTGCCTTGTCGTTTTGCAGGCTCTGGATCAGGCTTTTCAGTTCATCCCGGGACATGGCGTCAAGGTCCAAAAACTCCGTGACATTCTCCGTCACGGTGGTGGCCACACCCTGCATGGGAGAGGAGACAAAGCCCAGAAGGCTGGCAATGAACGAGCTGCCCGCGCTGGCGGTATATATGATCAGGCCCAGCAGCACCACCCCAGTGATAACCAGCACCTTAAAGGAACTGCTTTTGAAAAACTCCTTCACGGCTTTCTCTCCTTTCTCTCCGAAAGTATCGCTTAGGCGAAAGCTCCCTTAGTGAAATGTGGACTGCCGTGAAGCGCTCCCCACAGCAGTCCCCGCTTTTTTCCAATTACGGTCTTATTTCCTTCTGGAACGATAATAGGACTTGGGAAGGTCTACCTCCAGGCTCTTGCCTGTGCCCTCCACCACGCAGTCCAAAGGCCGCTCCGCCACATGGACGGGGATACCGGTCTCCTGGCTTACCAGACGGTCAAGGCCACGCAGCAGCGCGCCGCCGCCGGTCAGCATAATGCCGCGGTCAATGATGTCCGCCGCCAGCTCGGGGGGTGTTTTTTCCAGCGTGTCCTTGATGGCCTCCACCACGATCATCACGCTGTCGGTCAGGGCTTCCCGGACCTCGTCGGCGTGGATGGTCACGTTCTTGGGCAGGCCGTCGATGAGGTTCCGTCCCTTGATCTCCACAAAGGCGTTGACCGTATCCTCGGTAGGGAAGGCGGAACCGATCTTTACCTTGATCTCCTCCGCGGTGCGCTCGCCGATGAGCAGATTGTATTTCTTCTTCACATAGGTGACAATGGCTTCATCGAACTTATCACCGGCCATACGGACGGAAACGGCCGTTACGATGTCGCCCAGAGAGATCACAGCCACCTCGCTGGTGCCGCCGCCGATGTCCACCACCATGCTGCCGGTGGCCTCGCCTACGGGAAGCCCAGCGCCGATGGCCGCCGCCATGGGCTCCTCGATCAGATCCACATTATTGGAGCCCGCCTGCCTGGCCGCGTCCTCCACGGCACGGCGCTCCACTTCGGTGACGCCGGAGGGGATGCAGATCACGATCCTGGGCCTGCTGAGCGTACCGGCCTTCAGGGCTTTTTTGATGAAATACTTCAGCATGGCGGCCGTCACGTCGAAGTCGGCGATCACGCCGTCCTTCAAAGGCCGCACAGCCACAATGGAGCCGGGCGTTCTGCCCAGCATCTCCTTGGCCTGCTTGCCCACAGCCAGCACCTCGTCGGTGCGCACATCCACCGCCACCACGGAAGGCTCCCGCATAACGATGCCCTTACCCCGCATAAAAACCAGGGTATTGGCTGTGCCCAGGTCAATGCCAATATCCTTGGAAAACATGGAGAACATGGAGAAAAAACCGGAAAGAAATCCTGCCATATGAAAAACGGCCCCTTTCTATACTTCGGACGGCCCGCCTTGCATATGCCGCCCGTTTGTCTCTTATGCTTCCCCTTTTCAGGGAAAAATTGCACGGCCGGGAAATCCAGCCCAGCAGATAGATTCCAATGGATTATAGCACATTTTCCGCCGTTTCTCAACAAGGAAGTTTACATAACGCCAGCTTTTTTCATTTTTCCGTATATGTGCCGTTTTCTCGGAATCACACCCACAAGATTTAGCCAGATAAGACCTTCCGGAAAGCGCAGGACCTGGCTGATGGTCATTTTCCGGTGCTGCCGAAGCCGTCGGCGCCCCGGCTGGTCTCGGAAAGCTCCTCCGCAGGCTCCAGCTCCGGCAGGCAGACCGGCATGATGATCAGCTGGGCAATGCGCTCTCCCGGCTTGATGGTATAGGGTACCGGTCCGGAATTCCGCAGGCCCACATGGATCTCACCCCGATAGTCGCTGTCGATGACCCCCACGCCGTTGGACACCGCCACGCCGTGCTTCACGCCAAGGCCGCTCCTGGTGAAGATCAGTCCCGCACAGCCCTGGGGAATTTCCGCCGCCAGGCCCGTAGGGAAAATTGCAAGCTCCCCCGGGTTGATGGTGAAATCTCCCCCAATGCAGGCGCACAGGTCATACCCGGCGCTGCCCGGGGTCTTTCTCTCCGGCAGGACGGCGTCCTCCCGCAGCAGCTTGACCTTCATTTTCAAATTCTCTTTCATGGCTCTCATCCTTTCCCGGTTTCCACATCGATTTTTGTCGATTTTCTGGGTTTTTCCAAAGATAAATTCACATTTTTCACAGGGTTTTCCACCATCATTCCACGCCCCGCGAAAACAGGCCGCGAGTGTAGTCAAAGCCCGGCGTTTCCTGTCGAAACAGGGTCTGCAGCACTTCACCGCTTTCCACAGCGCTTTCCACCGTGAACCGGAGCACGCCGAAGTCTAGGGAGTCCAGCTCCGCCATTTTGTCTCCCAGCCAAAGGGGCAGGGAATTCAGCACCTCGGCGTACCTGGCGCCGCCTGTTCCGGTACACAAAACCGGGAAGCGTTTCCGCATCCGGTCTGTAAGGCAGCCCGGCGTCCGGCAGTGCAGACAGCCACCGGGGGAATTTGCCAGGGGGCAGTTCCGGGTGAGCATCACCGGCTGCCGGCCATAGATCATCACACCCCTGGGCAGCCCAGACCCCAAAGCCGAAAGCTCCCTCCCTGTCAGCTCAAAGGAGACCTCCGCCGTGGAAAGCCCCAGCCTTTGAAACTGCTCCAGGGCGGCGGTGTTGAAAATGTTCAGGCCAAAGGCCCCATGAAGCTCCGCCCCCAGCTCCCGTCCCAGCTGTAAATGGCCCAGGTTCCCGCAAACGAATTTCTCATACCCGCGGCGCATTCGCTCCGCCATGGTCCGGCGGACCTGCTCCTCTGCGCCAAACATGGCCCGGGGCAGCTCCAGCAGGAGCTTCGGGGCTCCCTTCTGCTTCAGCCGATCCAATTTTTCTATGGGCGTATCCAGCGGCAGGACGATCTCTCCGCAGCGCCCAGCTTCCTCCGGGATCTGTTCCACAGACCGGAAATGGGCTCTGAGCATAAGAGGTCCCTCCCGGCGGCCTGCCCGGTGGGAAACCACATAGGGGCTTTCCTGAAAGGGAATGGGCTTTCTCCGGGCCCGCAGCTCCAGCAGACGGGCCAAAGCTTCTCTCCGCAGGGCGTTCAGGGTGGAAACCCCTGCGGGTACGCCCTCTGTCGGCAGCTCCACCGCTTTCGCATAGAAGGGCGTCCCGCCGGTCTTTTTCAGCTGGGCTTCGCACCGCTCCACCCCCAATGCCGGGGGAAGCTCCCGGGGCAGGGGCGCTTCCGCAAAGGCGGTCAGGCCCCGGTCATCCCCGGCAGTCAGGCGCAGTACATTTCCCCGCCGCTCCAAGGTGAGCACAACCGGTACGCTCTGCCTTTCGCCCCGGTACAGGCCCCGCAGGGAAGAAAACACCTTTTCCGTGGCGACCGTCACGTCCTCCCTGGTCCGTATCCCGAACATCCCCCGGCCCCGATGGCCGGTGAGGTAGCCCTCCGTAAAGCCAGACCGGGAAAACACCGCCTCCAGGTTTCTTGTCAGCTCCTTCGGGACTTCCCTGCCGTCCGCAGCCCGGCGGCAGGCGGAAACGGCGGCGGCCACATATTCCGGCCGCTTCATCCGCCCCTCAATTTTCGCCGAGCACACTCCGGCGGCCCGGAGCCTGTCCACCTCCCGGATAAAGGAAAGGTCCTTTAGGGAAAGGTCGTGTCCCGTGCCGGAAGGGGCAGAAAAGGGAAGACGGCAGGTTTGGGCGCACATGCCCCGGTTGCCGCTGCGGCCTCCCAGCATGGCGCTGAAATAGCACTGGCCGGAAACCGACATGCACAGGGCGCCATGGATGAAGCTCTCCCGCTCTATTATCACACTGTCGGAAACCTCCCGGATCTCCTCCAGGGTCATTTCTCGGGCCAGCACCACCCGGCTTGCGCCCAGCCCAGACAGCAGGGCCGCTCCGCCGGGGGTGTGGATGCTCATCTGGGTGGAAGCGTGGAGGCACAGCTCCGGCGCCCGTTCCCGGAGCAGGGAAAACAGCCCCATATCCTGTACCAGTACCGCATCCACTCCCAGAGAGCATAAAAAGGATACCAAATTCAGCGCCTCCGGCAGCTCCCGGTCCTTCAGCAGCGTGTTTACCGTCACATGGACCCGGACGCCCCGCCCGTGGCAGAAGGCAATGGCCTGGCTCAGCTCTTCCCTGGTAAAATTTCTGGCGTTGGCCCTGGCTCCAAAGGAGGGGCCGCCCAAATAGACGGCGTCCGCTCCGGCAAACACGGCGGCCTGCAAAGCCTCCGGCCCGCCTGCGGGCGCCAGAATCTCCACTTTTTCTGTCATGATTCCGTCTTTTCAAAAAAGCTCACGAAGCCCTGCTGCTCGAATTCTTCCTCCGGCCGCATAGGGTTCCTGCGCTTTTTGGCTGTTTTGGGCTTTTCCGGCTCCGTTTTGCTCTCCAGCACTGGGGGAATCTCCGGCTTTTCCGTCCCACCTCCGGCGGCGCGCTCCGCCTTCTGGCGCTCCTGCCGGGCCTTTTCCGCCGCCGCTTTCAGCACCTGCTTTTCCTGCTCCGCCTTTTCGGCGGCCTCCTTCATCTGCCGCTTCTCCAGATCGGCCTTTTCCGCTTCCGCTTTCAGCCGGGTATTTTCCCTGGTCAGCTGCTCCAGCTTTTGGGTCAGCTCCGATTGATCTGTCCCTGGGGCGTTTTTGGCTGTTTGCCGCAGGGCGGCGTTCTCGTCCTCCAGGCGGAGATTCTTTTCCTTCAGCTCCGCCGCGCCTGCCGCCGCTTCCTCCAGCAGGGTGTTGCGCCGCTCCAGCTCAGCCAGCTTTTCGTTAAGGGCCGGGTCCTGGGCCGCCTGCTCCTCCTGCCGGAGCTCAGCCTCCACCTCCAGCTCGTCCACATGCTCCTGGAGCTCCTGGACCTTCCGCTCCTTTTTCTTCATATCATCACAATAGCTGAGCGCCACCGTGAGGGCTGCCGCTTCCCGGGTGATAAAGGGCGCGGAACTGGTGATGGCCTGCATCATCTCCCCCACCTCTCCAGCCAGGGACTGCATGTATTCCTCAGTCTCCTGGGTGATGAGTCCGCACACCACTCCATTGATTTCCAGCCGAATCCTTCTCTTTTCCATGGCCGGTCCCTCCCGTTTCACTCAGCTTATAAAATAGAGGTTCTTCCACTGACTGCGAACAGTCATGACTGTTCGCAGTCAGTATACCACATATTGGGTCGCCAGTGCAATACATCGACAAAATAAAAGCACAAAAGCCCGTTTTCGCGCTTTTGTGCTTTGCCAGATGGCGCAAATTGGAACCACAGCTTGGCAGGGCATCTTTGGCTTTATGCGGCGGCATTTCCCTTGCAAATACACAAAGTATTCGCTGCGGAAAATGCCTGGCCTAAATCACAAATCTGCTCCTGCCAAACCTCTTCGAGCCGAAAACGGATGGGAAATGCGACTGTTTTCGGCGCAGAGGAGGCGGGCTTGCTGACGCAAGTCAACGACGATAAGCCGAAAAGCGGCCATTTCCCGCCGTTTGCGGTGCGGTTCAAGTCTGCGCCGTCTGGCTTCTCGCTTATTCCGCTTTTGTGTATTTCAGCAGGGAAAAGCCGTAGGCGGGCAGGGTC
>CAZRLJ010000036.1:0-19973 GCA_964600905.1 uncultured Acutalibacter sp.
GTCTTTGTGGAATATTCCGGCCACAGGCTGCTGATCCATACCGACAGCGGCAAGCCCGTGGCTACCTCTACCATGCGGGTCTCCTTTGGAAAGGCTGCGGCGAAGCTGCTGGAGGACCCCCGCTTCGTGCGGACCCATGTCTCTTTTTTGGTAAACATCAACCACATCACCCAGTTTGGCCAGTATGCGGTCACCATGGATACCGGCGACACCGTGCCCGTATCCCATGCCCGCCGCACAGAGGTCAAGCGGCAGTTTAACCGGTTCTTTGCCGTGCAGGCGCCATGAAAACGGAGGAAAAATATGAAAATGGAACGAGGGTTTCCCTCGGTGGTCATTGACCAGCGGGGAGCAAAACGGGCCGCCCAGGGCGGTCATCCCTGGGTCTTTGACAACGAAATCACCGAAACAAGGGGCGTTCCCGAGGACGGCGGTCTCTGCGATGTACTCAGCCCCAAGGGCCGTTACCTGGGGACCGGCTTTTTTAACAGCCGCTCCAAAATCCGGGTGCGCATCCTCTCCCAGAATGCCAACGACGACTTTTCCGAGAGCTTTTTCCGGCGGCGGCTCCAGTACGCCTGGGAGTACCGCAAAACCGTCCTGGGCGGGGACATCTCCGCCTGCCGGGTGATCTTCGGCGAGGCGGACCGCTTTCCCGGCCTGACCGTGGACAAGTTCGGCGGCATTCTGGTGACCCAGACCCTTTCGCTGGGCATTGAAAAGCGAAAGGCGCTTTTGTTCCCTCTGCTGGCGGAGCTTCTGGAAGCGGACGGGGAGCGGATCGACGGCATTTTTGAGCGCAACGATGTGAAAATCCGGGAGCTGGAGGGCATGTCCCAGGGCAAGGGCTGGTTTCCCCTGCCGGGAAAAACGCCTCCTGCCTCCACCGTGACGGAAATCACGGAGAACGGTATCCGCTATCTGGTGGACTTTGAAAACGGCCAGAAAACCGGGTTTTTTCTGGATCAGAAATTCAACCGGGCCGCCGCGGCGCGGCTGGCGGTGGGCAGAAATGTGCTGGACTTATTCACCCATACCGGTTCTTTTGGCCTCAACTGCGCCAAAGCCGGAGCCCGGCACGTGCTTTCCGTGGATATTTCCGCCGCCGCCATCGACTGCGCCAGGGAAAACTGCGAGCGCAACGGCTTGTCCCACATTGTGGAGTACCGGACAGCCAATGTCTTTGACCTGCTGCCGGAGCTGACGCCCGGCGAATACGACTACATCATCCTGGATCCCCCGGCCTTCACAAAATCCGGAAAGACGGTGGACAGCGCCGAGCGCGGCTACAAGGAGATCAATTTCCGGGCTATGAAGGCCCTGCCGCGAGGGGGCTACCTGGCCACCTGCTCCTGCTCCCATTTTATGACCGATCAGCGCTTTCGCGCCATGCTGCAAAGCGCCGCGGCCGACGCCCACGTGGAGCTGCGGCTGATCGAGGCCCGCCAGCAGGGGCCGGACCATCCGGTGCTATGGAACGTGCCGGAAACAGACTATTTGAAATTCTACCTGTTCCAGGTGGTATAAACGGAGGCGCCTATGAGACCTGTTGATATTTTTTCCTATCGTTTGGGTGCGGCGGACTGCTTCTGCGAGATGGTTCGGGCAGGAGTCAAAAGATTGGCTCTGGCTCATCCCTGCGATACCCCAGAGGAACGGGATGCTTTTCTTCCGGAATTTGAAAGGCTTTGTGGAAAATACGGCGTAAAACTCTATGTAGAGGACCGCCCCCTTTTGACAGACCTGTTTCCCCTCTCCATGAACCGTGAAAAGTACAACGCTATTTTCTATCAGGATGACGCCGCGCTGGCGGAATATCTATCCCTGAAGAAAGAAAAGGCGGCGGCCTCTGCCAATGGCAGCTACGGCCGGTGCCGCTTAGACATTGCCCGGCGTTTCGGAAAGCTTCTGTCCTACACGGAAGAGGGCATTGACAGACTGATTCAGGCAAACACCGAAAAGGAAGGATAAAAGGCCATGTCCATGCAGCAAAACAGAGAACTGCCCATTCCCGCCGATCTGAAGGCGGAATATCCCTTAAGCGATACCGTAAAGGCCATCAAGGCCGCCAGGGACGAGGAGATCAAAAAGATTTTTACCGGGGAATCCCACAAGTTTTTGGTGATCGTGGGCCCCTGCTCCGCCGACAATCAGGACGCGGTGCTGGAATACACCCACCGCCTGGCAGAGGTCAACGAAAAGGTAAAGGATCGGCTTCTGCTCATCCCCCGGGTGTACACCAACAAGCCCCGCACCACCGGAGAGGGCTACAAGGGTATGCTTCACCAGCCCTCCCCCGACCAGGCCCCCGACATGCTCAAGGGGATCATCGCCATCCGGCAGATGCACACAAAAGTCATTGAGACCACGGGCCTCACCGCCGCAGATGAAATGCTGTACCCGGAGAACCGCAGCTATCTGGACGATGTGCTCAGCTACGAGGCCGTGGGGGCCCGCTCTGTGGAAAACCAGCAGCACCGGCTGGTGGCCAGCGGCATGGACATCCCCGTGGGCATGAAAAACCCCACCAGCGGCGACCTCAGCGTGATGCTCAATTCCATTCAGGCCGCCCAGGCCAGCCATTCCTTTATCTATCGCGGCTGGGACGTGACCACCTCTGGCAACCCTTTGGCCCACGCCATCCTCCGAGGCGGCGTAGACAAGTACGGCACCTGCGTGCCCAACTACCACTACGAGGAGCTGGCCCGTCTCTGGGAGCTTTATGAAAAGCGGGACCTGCACAATCCCGCCGCCATCATCGACGCCAACCACTCCAATTCCAATAAGAAATACCGGGAGCAGGTACGCATCATCAGCGAGGTTTTGCACAGCAGGAACTACAACCCTGCCTTAAAAAAGCTCATCAAGGGCGTGATGATCGAGAGCTACCTGGTAGAGGGCAGCCAGCCCATCGACTGCGACCGGGTGTATGGGAAATCCATCACCGACCCCTGCCTGGGCTGGGAGGACACGGAGCGGCTGCTGTACGACATTGCGGAAAAGGTGTGACTCTGCGGACATAAAAATGCGCAGAGATACAGAGAAATAAATGTAATCGTTTCACCGTCAAAAAATGGGCCGGCAATGTATCCGGCCCATTTTCTTTTTTGATGACGCCCTCCTGCGCGGGCAGCTGTCCGTGTCCCCCAGGGAAGCCTCCCTCTTTGCCTGCACAACCCTGCCAAGCCGCCGTCAGCCTTTTCTCACAGTCCGCAGAACACTGATAATGATGGTTCCGAAAATGGCCGTCAAAAATACCGGCAGAAACCAAACGCCAAGGCCTCGACCCAGAGCGCCGCAAACCGTCAAATAAGAAAAATCCAGAGCGATGATCAATTTCAGCGCCGCCAACATATTCCACATGGCCGGGGTCTTCCGCAGCTCTGTGGAGATCGCGCCGATCCTGGACACAAGGCCCAAAAAGCAGTACAGCATCCAGCCGATGAACAGCGGAAGCACCAAATTCCCCTTCCCGCCATATTGATCGATCTCTCCGGCAGTATTGTAATGTGTGGCTACCTGCTCCGGCAAGCGGCCCCACATCACAATCAGAAAAATCGTTGTCCCCAAAAGGGCCAGTAGACCCACGGCCATCAGCAGTTTGCGGATCACTGTACCTTTCACCCCGTATCAACTCCTCATTGTTCTGTTTTTCCGCGATAGGCCAGCTGGATATAGGTTTCCTTCCCGCTTTCAAACACCACGTCGCAGTAATCCTCCCAGTCCCTTGTGCTCAGGGGGATGCTGTAACGCTTTTTCCCCTCCAGCTCGGTGACGGTATAGGTCAGGCCCTGGGCAGCCACCAGCTCCTTCAGGCCCTCCTCCGTGATCTCCCGGGTGATCCCGCTGGACACCGCAAAGCTGCCCTCCGGCACCTGATTGGAGCTGAGATTCTGCACCCAGGTGTCCTTGACTCGCTGCTCTGCCTCCGTCTCATTGTGGATCATGAGGGTGATCTCCGTCCCGTTTCGGGTCATGGTGATAAAGTCCACCGCACCTGCGGCCACGGGGACGTCCTCCGTCTCCCAGCCGTTTTTCATCAGCTCGGAGACCGGCATTGGCAGCCGGTACAGGTCCCCGTCCATCTCCACGGCCCTGTCCAGCAGAGAGGTCCCCAGTTTCGCCGGAGCCTTATATTCTCCCATATCGGTGATGTATTCCTCCACGGAGGGATAGAGAATTTCGGGCATGTCGGGGTGATCCATCGAAAAGCCTGTCAACAGGCCGGAGCTGTCAAAGATTAGCTCCAGGGTGTCGTAGACCTCCTCCGTCAGATACCGGTAATGGGTGGTACTGTCAACCTCCACGAAAAAGCTGGTGTCCGGCTGAGAATACGCTTTCACAGCCTCCTCTTTGGTGGCCTTTCCCACTTGGATGCCGCCGGGCAGAAAAACGCCGCTGGCGGCAGTCACCTTTTGTCCGGTAGTGTTCACGCCGGAGATCTGGCATTGCTCCCCCGGCAGCTCTTTTTCTGTGGTGTTGGTGGCGTAAAAGCCAAGGCTCACGCCGTTTTCCCCTGTCCGGCGAAAGGAGATGGTACTTCTTCCCGCAGCCCGCACAGCGTTGCTGTCCACCTGGGGCTCCCAGCCCAGGGTGGTCAGGTCCTCATAGGTCATGGGGAAGGTCAACAGCTGATCTCCCACCTGAAGCTGAAAGGAATCCAGCCTTTCGGGAAGCGACTCCAAAGGCGCATACGCCTTCTCCGGCCCGACAGAAGCCCCCGGCCCGCCTTGCTCCAGCCTGACCGGTTCTCTGTCCTCCGGCGCGGGAAGCAGCCTGTTCCCGCCGGAGCATCCCCACAGCGTCAGCAGCAGGCACAGGCAGCACAGGCAAAGCGCTCTTTTCACGGCGATCCCTCCTTTCCCACCATCATTTTCTCTTTATTATAGCCAATTTCCATCGGAGAATCAAGAAAAGCACCTATTCGCTTCCCGTTCAACGGTTCATCTCATCAACCAGGTTTTTCGGTTTGACCGTCATTTCCACCCAGGCGGGCAGGAAGCCGCTTTTGATGGCGTTCCGGGCGGACCGGAGATTGGACCACGCGCAGCAATAGAACGGGATCTTTCCCCGGTCCAGTATTTCCATGGCCAGATTGCTGGTGATCGCAGAGGCTATCCCCTTCCTGCGGTATTCCGGCAGCACATCCACGCCGATCTGCCACATATCGTCACAGTCTGCGGAACAACCCGCCAGCCCGATCAGTCTGCCCTTGTCATAGGCTCCGACGCCCAAAACGTCCAGTTCTTTTCTGTCCTTGCACAGGGCGTTGCCCCATTCCGGCACGTACAGCTCTGAAAAGTCCTTCTGTTCCATCACTTTCAGCTCATAGGCACAGGGCAGGCGCGCGATTTTATTCACGTCAGGCAGAAAATACTCCGCCATAAAACAGACCTTCTGCCCCAAACGCTCCATTTGCTGATCCAGCCAATGGAGATTGGGCGTTTCAAAGCAATGGAAAAACTCAAATTTATTGAGATATGTTTCCACGATTTCCCGGTATTCCTCTTTTACGGACGCCACAATGTTATTTCCATAGGAAACAAAATTACAGGCTATGGGTTCCCTGTAATACTTCCTTGCCAAAGGGCCAAGCTGGAATTTAACAATCACATTCGATTTTTCCAGAAAATCAGTTTCCCTGGCGTTATTGTCTATAGCGGACTGCCTCATGGCAACCGCAAGTATCTCCTGATTTGTAAACATAAACGGTCTCCTTCCTCTCCTGTTTTACCGTTCTGCCCGGGTCAGCAAAGTCACTACCTCGATGTGCTGGGTATGGGGGAACATGTCCACCGGCTGGAGCTTCTCCACCCGGTAGTGGTTCTGCCGAAGAATTTCCAGGTCCCGGGCCAGAGTCTCCGGGTTACAGGAAATGTACACCATCCGCCGGGGAGCCAAGGAGCACAGGGCCGCAAGAAATTCCCGGCTGGCCCCTGCCCGGGGAGGGTCCATAAACACCACGTCGTACCGCTCTCCCTCCACCGCCGCTTCCTCCATGAAAGCCCCAGCGTCGGCGCAGGTGAACCAGATGTTTTTCACGCCGTTTTCCCTGGCGTTGACAATGGCGTCCTTCACCGCGTCCCGGTTCAGCTCCACCCCCAGCACCCTGGCCGCGCCGCTCTTTGCGGCTACAATGCCGATGGTGCCCACGCCGCAGTAAGCGTCCAGGGCGGTCTCCTGCCCGGTGAGCCCGGCGAATTCCATGGCCGTGCGGTAGAGGCGTTCCGTCTGCACCGGATTGATTTGATAAAAGGACCTGGCGGAGATCCGGAACCGGCAGCCGCAGAGGACGTCGGTGATAAAGCCGGGGCCATACAATACTTTCTCGTTTGGCCCCAGAACCATGGAGGTGCGGCTGTTATTGACGTTTTGCAGGATGGTGGTAATCTCCGGGTGGAGCTTCAGAAGCGCCTCCACAAAGTGGCGCTTGGCCGTAAAAACCGGCGTTCCGGTAACCAGCACCACCATGATCTCGTTTGTCTGGAAGCCCCGCTTCACCAACACGTGGCGGAGAAATCCCCGGCCCGTATCTTCCTCATAGGGGCGAAGCTTAAACTCCTTTAACAGCTTTCGGATGGAGACGATGATCTCGTCCGCCTTCCGGTCCTCGGTCAAGCAGGAATCCACCGGCACCACCCAATGGGTGCCGGACTGATACACCCCGGAAATGATCCGCCCGCCCCGCCTGTCCCAGGCAAAGGCGGCCTGCACCTTGTTCCGGTAATGATAAGGCTCCTCCATGCCCAGAATGGGCTGGATCCGGCCGAAAGCGCCCAGAAGCTTCTGACAGCGGTCCTGCTTCCATTTCAGCTGCCGCTCATAGCTCAAATTTTGCAGCTGGCAGCCCCCGCACTTCCGGTATACCGGGCACTGGGGCCGCTGCAGCCCTTCGGAGAAGCTTTGCCCTTTTTCCGCCTGTTTCTGTTTTGGTTTTTGTTCCGTCATATGACAAACCCACCGTTTACTCCCAAAATCTGCCCGGTGATGAATTCGCTTTCCGCCAGGAACACCACGGCCCGGGCCACATCCTCAGGCGTTCCCAGGCGCATGAGGGGCGTTTCCTCCCGCAGGGCCGCCAGGTCCTCCGGGCGCAGGCCCCCGTTCATGGGAGTGTCGATCACGCCCGGCGTCACACAGTTGACCCGCACGCCGGAGGGGCCTTCTTCCTTGGCCAGGGCCTTTGTCAGGCCGATCAGCCCCGCTTTGGAGGCGGAATAGGCCGCCTCGCAGGAGGCGCCCACCTCTCCCCACATGGAGCTGATATTGATGATACAGCCGCTTTTTCTGCGGATCATGGCAGGCAGCCCCCGGCGGCAGCAGAGAAACGCCCCCGTCAGGTTTACGTCCATCACATGGCTCCAGTCCGCCAGAGTCATATCGGTCAGAAGTCCCCTCCAGCTGATCCCGGCATTATTTACCAGCACCTCCGGAGGGCCAAAGCTTCTTTCCACAGCCTCAAACAGGGCCTCCACTTCCGATTCCAGGGCCAGGTCTGCGGGAAAGGCCTCTCCACTGCCGCCCCGGCTGCGAATTTCCTCCGCCGTCTCCCGGGCGGCCTTTTCATTTTTATGACAGTGCAGCGCCACCCTGTAGCCCCTGTCTCCAAAGGCCAGGGCCACCGCCCGGCCGATGCCGCCGGAGGCGCCCGTCACCAATACGCTTTTCACCGGTTCATTTCGCCCCTTTCATATAAAATGGCCGACAGTGCCGCCAGCGGAGCTGTCTCCGTGCGAAGGATCCGGGGGCCCAGGGTAAGCAGCTCCGCCCCCAGGCTGACCGCAAGCTCCGCCTCCGAAGGATCAAAGCCTCCTTCGGGGCCCACAAATACAAAGAACCTGTCCCCGGCAGCTTCCAGAGCACTTTTCAGGCTGGCCCTTCCCGCCTCGTAGAAGAATAGGATCTTTCCCTGCTCCGCCGCCGTTTGCAGCGCCTGGGACAGGGGAGCGGGAGAAAGGACACGGGGAACGATCCCCCGGCCGCTTTGCTGGGCGGCCTCCAGGGCGATCTTTTGCAGACGGCCGATTTTCTTTTCCATCCCTTTTCCTTCAGGCCGGGAGACGCAGCGGCAGCTTTCCAGGGGCCAAATCTCCACCGCCCCCAGCTCCACCGCTTTCTGGGTAACGGTCTCCAGCTTGTCCCCTTTGGGCCAGCACTGGCAGACGGTGACCTTCACCTGGGGCTCACCCCGGCTGGGGACCACGCTGTCCACCCGGACCAGGGCTCCCTCTGGGGAGCATTCTTTGATGGTACAGAGGAAATCTTTCCCGGTTCCGGCGCACAGGGTGATTTCTTCACCGGGCCGCATCCGCAGAGACCTGACCAGGTGGGCGCCGCTTTCCCCGCCCAGAAAGTATTCCTCCGAAGGGTCCTTTTCCACAAAAAATCTGGGCATTTTCTCTTCCTTCCTCCCCTTCTCTGCCTGCGTTTTCTGTTTGCATTTTACCTTTGGCCGCAAAAATTGTCAATGGCATTGTCTGTTTCAAAAATCGTTCATGACTTTTTCCCGCAGGTGTGTTATACTGTATCATAACAAAGTATGTTCAAAAGGAGGCGGGCCGCAGATGAAGAAACGTATCCCAGTGTTTTTGCTGTCCCTGTGGCTCCTCCTGGCCCTTTCCGGCTGCTCCATTACCGGGCTGGACTCCCGCAGCCTTATGGCGCCGCCCAAAACCAATGCGGACCAGCAGGCCATCTACGCTCTTTTGCGGGGCAGCCGGTCCGACCTCACCTTCGTCTACCCCAGGGGCGGAGAATACCGCTCTGCCATTATCATGCAGGACTTCACCGGCGACGGCGTCAAGGACGCCATTGGCTTCTACGCTCTGGAGGACAGCGGCGGCGTGGCGGTGCAGTTTCTGGTAAAGGCTGATGGGGAATGGCATACGGACGCGGTCTTTTCCAATACGGCCCTCCAAGTGGACCGGGTGTGCTTCGGGGACCTGACCGGCGACGGCGTCAGCGACATTGTCATCGGCTGGGGCAGCACCGGCGGCGCCACAGGCCGCACTGCTTCCGTGACCATGTATCATTACGATGGGGGAGGGAGTATGCAGGAATCCCCCATGAGCACCTACGGCGAGATGATCCTGACCGATATGGATTCCGACGGCGTCTGTGAAATCTTTACCGTGAACAAATTTCTTCCCGCCGAGGCGGAGGGGGACGCGTCTTACCCGGCCCAGGCCAGCCTCTATCGCTGGACGGGAAGTTCCATGGCGGTGACCGCCGTCACCGACGCCGACAATTCCATTGCCAGCTATTCCTCTATCTCCTTTGGCCTGTTGGGGGAGGACCTTGCCGGCGTGGCCCTGGACGGAGCCAAGGCTGACGGCAGCATGACCACCCAGCTCTTTATCATGGAAAACGGCTATTTGCTGAATGTGCCCCGGAAGGTGAATACGGAGGAGTACAGCAATCCCTTCTCCCGGCCCTCCGGCGCTTCCTTCCTCTGCCGGGACATCAACGGCGACGGGATCCTGGAGATCCCCTCGGTTTCACTGCTTCCCGGCATTCCCGACGCCACCGTGCCGGACTCCACCAGCTATTTGGTCACCTGGAACGCCTTTGAGCCGGGCGGCAGCTTTTCCCCGGTGACCCGCGGCCTGACCAATTTGGCGGAGGGCTACTGGTTCTCCCTGCCCTGGGCCCTGAACGGGCAGATCACCGCAGTCAACGACCCGGAACGCCGGTCCGTCACCTACACCCAGGTAGTGGGGCCGGGGGAGGACGGCTCTCCCCAGTTCCTAAGCCAGCCCCTGTTTTCCATCCGCGTCTTTACCCGGACCGCCTGGGAGAGCATGGGGGAAAGCGGCGGCTACGAGCTGCTGGACTCCCAGGAGGACTCCTTCTACGGCATTCTGGTGAGGACCCAGGAGGAAAGCATGGCGCTGTCCATAGAACGGATCAAAAAGAGCTTCAGGCTCTTGAACTGATACAGAGCAGGAAAGGAGAATGGCTATGAAAAGAATTTTGGTTGCAGAAGACGAACAGAATATCCGGGAATTTGTGGTCATTAACCTGGAACGGGCCGGCTATGAGGCCCTGGAGGCCGAAAACGGAGACGAGGCCCTGGAGCTGTACCACAGAGAAAACGGAAACTTCGACGTTGCCGTGCTGGACATCATGATGCCCGGCAGCCAGGACGGGCTGGCCGTGTGCCGGGAGCTGCGGCGGCTGAACAGCTCCATCGGCATCATTATGCTCAGCGCCAAAACCCAGGAGATGGATAAGATCAGCGGCCTGATGACGGGCGCTGACGACTATGTGACAAAGCCCTTCTCTCCCTCGGAGCTGGTGGCCCGTGTGGACGCCATCTACCGCCGGGTGGCGCTGGCCGCCCAGAGCCGGGAGGAGGGCCTTCGGGACGAGCTTCAATCCGGGGATTTCCGGCTGAACCTGCGAAACCGCTCCTTTTTGAAGGGCGATAAGCCCATCGAGCTGACCCAGGTGGAGTTCCAGATCATGGAATACTTTTTCTCCCATCCCGGCGCGGCCCTGCCCAGGGTAGATATTCTCAAGCACGTGTGGGGCCCCGGCTATGTGGGAGAGGAAAAGATCGTGGACGTGAATATCCGCCGCCTGCGCATGAAGGTGGAGGACGAGCCCTCCAACCCCCGGCACATCGTCACCGTGTGGGGCCTGGGCTACCGCTGGGACGTGTAGCAGACGCTCTTCCCGGCTGAGACAGGAATGTATTTCCAAGGACGATAGCAATCTGCCCGCAAAAAAGAGGTGAGGAGATGGCCAAAAGCAGAAAAAGCCTATCCCGCCGATGGTTTATCAACACCATCGGCGTGGTGCTGGTGATCCTTGTGATCTTCATTTTCGCCATGTCCCTCACCATTCAGAACTCTACCTACAGCGGCATTGAGCAAGCCCTCACCGGCCGTATGGACGAGCTGCTCAACTGGATCTCCACCGGCACAGGCTCCGCTTCGGAATTCACCGCCATCACCCGGGATTACATCGAGCGGTTTCCCGATAAAAACGATATGGAGATCATGGCCCTGAACAAAGACGGCCGGGTATTTATCACCTCCACAGGCTTTGAGCCGGTGGAAAGCCAGGAGATGCCCGACTATCAGGAAGCCCTGGTGAGCCAGGACAACTCCGGCAAGTGGATCGGCTCCCTGAACACTGGGGAAAAGGTCATGGCCATCACCCGTGTGGTCCGGGACGAAAACGGCGGGCTGATCGGCTCTGTGCGGTATCTGGTCTCCATGGAAAAGGCCGATTACCAAACAAATCTGCTCATTATCTCCCTGATCCTTGCAGGCGTGTTCGTCATGCTGCTGATCACCTTTTCCGGCGTCTACTTTATCCGGTCCATTCTGCGGCCGGTGCGGCAGGTGAGCGCCGGCGCCAAGCAGATCGCCCGGGGCGACTTTGACGTGCGCATCGAAAAGGCCCGCAACGACGAGCTGGGCCAGCTGGTGGACTCCATCAACGACATGGCCGGTGAGCTGGTGGCCACGGAGCGGATGAAAAACGACTTTATCTCCTCCGTGTCTCACGAGCTGCGCACCCCCCTCACCGCCATCAAGGGCTGGGCGGAAACCCTCCAGGGTGGCGCCGACCCGGAGACCACGGAAAAGGGAATGGGCATTATTATCCGGGAATCGGAGCGGCTTTCCGGCCTGGTGGAGGAGCTGCTGGACTTCTCCCGGCTGCAGAGCGGCCATATGCGGCTCACCGTAACCCGGCTGGACATTTTGGCGGAGCTGGACGAGGCGGTTTATCTGTTTACCGAGCGGGCCCGCACGGAATCCAAGCAGCTGGATTATGAGGAAAATACCGTCCTGTCCCCTGTCTACGGCGACGTGGACCGGTTGCGACAGGTATTTGTCAATATCATCGACAACGCCCTGAAATACACAGAGGCAGGCGGTACGATCTCCGTCTCCGCCTCTGAGGCGGACGGCATGGTGCAGGTATTGATCCGGGATACGGGCTGCGGCATCCCCGCGGAACACCTGTCCAACGTCAAGAAAAAGTTTTACAAGGCCAATCAGCTGGTGCGGGGCTCCGGCATCGGACTGGCGGTGGCGGATGAGATCGTCGCCATGCACGGCGGCTCCCTTACCTTGGAAAGCCAGGTAGGCGTGGGTACCGGCGTCACCATTTCGCTGCCCACCTGCGCCACCCTGGAGGCCCGGCCGGAGCTGGCCCCCGCTCCTGAGATCCAAAAAGCTGTAGAGGAAAGGAATATGACCGGAAATGAGTAAAAAAATCACCACCATCGGCGGACAGGCCTTGATGGAGGGCATCATGATGGTGGGCCCTCACAAAACCGTGGCCGCCTTCTGCGATGACAAGGGAAATATTTCCACCGAGGAGATCACCTCTCCCCGGCTCACACAGAAATACCCCATCCTGGGCAAGCCCTTTATCCGGGGCATTTTCTCCCTGATCGATTCCTATCGTCTGGGCTACAAGGCCCTGGCCCTGTCGGCGGACAAGCTTACTGAGGCTTCCGGCGAGGAGGAGCCCTCCAAGCTGGACAAATGGCTGGAGGATCATTTGGGCGACAAGATGACCGGCGTGGTCATGGGCGTGGGCTCCGTGTTGGGCGTGGCCCTGGCTGTGGCGCTGTTTTTCCTTCTGCCCACGGTGCTGTTCAATTTGCTGCAAACCGTGGTTCCCGCAGACATCGCCCCCTGGCGGTCCCTCTTTGAGGGCGTTCTGCGCATCGGCATTTTTATCGGCTACGTGCTTTTGATCTCCCTCATGCCCGACATCAAGCGGGTATTTCAATATCACGGGGCGGAGCACAAAACCATTTTCTGCTATGAAAACGACCTGCCCCTCACGGTGGAAAACGTCCGGAAGCAGGGCCGATTTCATCCCCGGTGCGGCACCAGCTTTTTGATCCTTATGCTCATTATCAGCATCATTGTGGGATTTTTCATCCCCTTTTCCAATCCCTTCCTGCGCACCCTCGTCAAGCTGCTGTGCATTCCCGTTATCATGAACGTGGGCTATGAGCTGCAAAAGCTCTGCGCCCGGCACCCCGGGAAAATCACCTCCGCCATCATCGCTCCGGGCCTGTGGGTGCAGCGCATCACCGTAAAAGAGCCCGATGACAAAATGATCGAGGCCGCCATTGCCGCCATGGAGGCAGTGATCCCCGAAAACGGGGAAGATTTGATCAAATGACGTATCGGGAGCTATACCAGACGGCCCGCGCCAGGCTGGAACAGGCCGGAATCGACTCCCCGGAGCCAGACGCGCTGGCCCTGACGGAGCATTATTTCCGGCTGGACCGCGCCGGCCTTGCCCTTCACGGGGATGAAACCCCCACCGCCGCTCCGGTGGAAGCCTTTTTGCGGGCTGTGGGGGAACGGGCGGCCCACCGCCCCCTTCAATACATTTTGGGCGCCTGGGAATTCATGAGCCTTTCCCTTGCCGTGGGGGAAGGGGTGCTGTGCCCTCGGGAGGACACAGCTGTTCTGGTGGAGGCACTGGCGGCGGAGCTTTCCGGAAAAACCGCCCCCCGTGGCGTGGATCTCTGCGCCGGCACCGGGGCGGTAGCCATGGGGCTGTGCTCCCTGATCCCCAAGGCCCAGGTGATCTGCCTGGAGGTTTCCCCCACCGCCTTTTCCTATCTGGAAAAAAACCGGGCCGCCTATCCCGCGTTTTCCGTCCGATCCATCCTGGGAGATGTTCTTGCCCCGGAGACCGCCTGGCAGTTTCCCCCGGCCAGCCTGGACTTTATCGCCTCCAATCCCCCTTATATCGCCGCCGGGGAGATTTCCTCCCTCCAGCCGGAGGTGCAGCGGGAACCGGAGCTGGCCCTAAACGGCGGAGAGGACGGCCTTCTGTTCTATCGCGCCATTGCGGGCCACTGGCTGCCCTGCCTGAAGCCCGGCGGTGTGCTGGCGGTGGAGATCGGCGAAACCCAGGGCCGGGAGGTTGCCGCCCTATTTTCCGCCCAGGGCCTCTCCCACATCCGCGTATTACAGGATTGGGCTGGTCTGGACCGGGTAGTGGTGGGAACCATGCCCTCCAAGGCCACGCCCTAAAAGCGACATTGTCATAGAAAAATCCCCGTCCTTCCACTATACTGGAAGGGCGGGGATTACTGATTTTAACACAGAGAACAGGCTGGCATCAATCACACGCGGCCTTAAATTCGTTCCAGACCTTTTCATGCTCCGCCATGGCGTCCCCAGAAATGTTCTGGATCATTTCCATATCGTCCTGGGAAAAGCCCTCCGGCAGGGTCAGAAAATCCCGGTACTCCTGAGAAATCAGGCTGTCCGCATCTTTATTGGTGCAGTAATAGCCAAGAAATTCATAACATTTTGCGGAGACCTCCGGCCGGAGGATGTAATCGATAAAGGCATGGGCAGCCTCGGCGTTGGGGGCCTGAGAGGGGATAAACATGCCCATAATGCCAAAGCCGATGCCCTCGGTGGGGAACACCACCTTCAGCTCAGGCTTGGCCAGCTTGGCCATCGTCACCTGAGAGGTGTACATCACCGCCGCGCCGATTTCCCCGGAAATCAGGTCGTCCTGGATGTTGTCGTCCTTGATCAGCCGGATATTGGGGGCCAGCTCCAGCAGCTTTTCGCCCGCCTGGTCAATGGCGTTCAGCTCCTCGGTATTGTAGCTCTTTCCCAGCACCTTCAAAGCCATGCCGTTGATCACGCGGTAGTTGGCGATCACGCCCACGTTATCCTCCAGGGCGGCATCCCACAGGTCGGCATAGCCTGTGATCTCCCTGTGGATCAAAGTGGGGTCGTAAACCAGAGTCTGCACGCCGGAGCCATAGGGGACGGTGTATTTGTCCTCGGGATCGTAAAACTGGCCCTGGTACAGGGGATTGATGCTTTTGTAATTTGCCAGCTTTTCCTTGTCCAGCTCCTGGGCCAGCCCCTGGGCGATGACGGTCTCGATGATGTAATCATCGGCGATGACTACGTCGTAGTCCCCACCGTTGACGGCCTGGAGCCGGGTCAGCATGGTCTCGTCATAGTCAAAGTTCGCATAGGTGATCTCGATGCCGGTCTCCTGTTCAAAACCGTCCAGCACCTCCTGGGGAAACATGCCCTCCCAGGTGTACAGCACCAGACTTCCCCCGGCTTTCACTGGGTCGGAGGCCGCCTGCGCCGCACTTCCGGAGGAGGTCTCCGCGTCCAGACTGTTGCTTCCGGTACCGGAGCCGCCGGACTGACACCCGGCCAGCAGGGCGAAAATCAGCAGGCACGACAATAGCTTTTTCATGGTTCTTCATCCTTTCCGGTTCTGTTTCGGCGTTCTGCCCAGCAGCCCCGACAGCCCGCAGATCAGCAGCGTCGCCAGGAACATCAGGGCGCTTAGGGCGTTTATTTTCGGCGTGACGCCGGTTTTCAGCGAAGTGTAGATTTTGACGGGCAGGGTATTCACGTCCACCCCGGTGACGAAAACGCTGATGATCACATCATCAATACTCATGGCAAAGGCCAGCAGCATTCCCGAAAGCACCGCGGGCAGCACCAGGGGCAGGGTAATATCAAAAAACACACGGGTGGGGGAAGCCCCCAGGTCCAGCGCCGCCTCCTGAAGGCTTTTGTCCATGCCCACCAGCCGGGCCTTCACCAGCATGAACACATAGGGGATGCAAAACGCCGTGTGGGCAATGACCAGGGTGGTCATGCCAAAGGGCAGGCCCAGCAGGGAAAAGAAGGCCATAAACACCATGCCGAGGATGATTTCGGGAATCATGATGGGCAGGGTGGAAACGTATTCCACCGCCCCCCTCATGCGGAACCCGGACCGGCTCATGCCGTAGGCTCCCAGGGTGCCGACCACCCCGGCGCTGAGGCTTGAGAGGCCGCCCAGGATCAGGGTATTTCCCAAAGCCTCGAACAGCGCGTCGTCCCGAAACAGCTCCTCATACCATTTCAGGGAAAAGCCGCCCCACACGGAGCTGATTTTGCTTTCATTGAAGGAATAGAGGATCACCAGCAGAATGGGCACGTACATCAGCGCCAGCACCACGCCCAGATAGAGATTCGGCAGCTTTGTCCTATTTTTCATGAGCCGCCTCCTTTTCTGCACACACAATGAGCATCATGGGCCGGCGCATCTCGTCCATCATGCCGGGGATGTGCAGCATAGACTCCGGGGGCTGGGGCTCGGCCACATGGCGGATGCAAAAGCCCGCCTGCAAAAGGCCCTCCAGATAAGTGGCCAAGGTGCGGTGGTACTTTTTTACCCGCTCCCCTAAAAAGCAGGCCTCCCGCTCCCCTTCATAAAAATAATTGTCCACCGGGAAGTGGCGGATGGTCCCGTCCTTATCATACTCCCAATCCTGGGGCCCCTGGGCCGTAAACACCGGATGCTCCACTGTGAAGACGAAATGTCCCCCGGGGGAGAGCCAGCGGTACACCCGCCGGTACACCGCCCGTATATCCGCGATGTAGTGAAGCACCAGGGAGCTGAGCACCAGGTCAAAGCTCTCCGGGTCGAAAGCGGCCTCCTCCACGTTCAGCCGCCGGTATTCCACCCTATCCCGGCTGTTTTTCTCCCTGGCCGCGTCCAGCATCCTCTCGGAGCCGTCTACCCCCAGCACAATGTCCGCCCCTTGATCCCGTGCCCAGGCGCAGTGCCACCCATAGCCGCAGCCCAGGTCAAGCACCCGCTTTCCCTTTACCGGCGGCAAAACAGCCCGCAGGGCTTCCCACTCCCCGGCCCCGCTAAGGCCCTTCTGGGAGCGGAACATCCCGGCGTACTTTTCAAAAAAAACAGGGTCGTCGTATTTGTTCTGCATAAGCTGCCTCCTTTACACCAGGCCTTCTAGGTCTTTTACGCCGGAGAGCTTCCGGTACAGGAAGAGTACCAGGGTTGTCAGCAGCAGCAGGATCATGGAAAGCGCCGCCGCAAAGGGCCAGTTGTGGGCCTTCATCAGCTGCTCCTGGATCAGATTTCCCACCAGCACCACCTTGTTTCCGCCCAGAATGTCCGCAATGAAAAACAGGCCCATGCTGGGGACGAAGGTGAGCACCACGCCGGAAAGCAGCCCCGGCAGCGTCAGCTTCAGGGAAACCGTCAGAAACGCCTTTGTGGCGGAAGCTCCCAGGTCGCGGGCCGCCTCCACCAGGGAAAAGTCCAGCTTTTCCGCGCTGGAATACACTGCCAGGATCATAAAGGGCAGTAATGCATACACCATACCCACCACCACGGCGGGGTAGGTGTACAGCAGCTTTAAGGGCTTTTCCGTAATGTGCAGCGCCATCAGCAGCCGATCAAACACGCCCCCGGCCCGGAAAATGATGATCCATCCGTACAGCCGCACCAGCGAGCTGGTCCAGAAGGGGATCATCAGCAGCAGCATGGTGCGTCGCTTCCATTTGGCGGTGAGCTTCGCCATGAAATAGCCGAAGGGATACCCGATGGCGATCACCAGCGCCGTGCTGATCAGCGCCAGCTGAAGGGACTCCCGAAACGTACCCAGATACACGGGCTCCAAGATGTCCCCATAGTTTTTCAGGGTGAATTCCGGCGTCACGCCCCAGGTTTCCGCCCGGGTCATGAAGCTCAGCGCGACCATATACACAATGGGGCCGGCCACAAAGATCAAGGTGAAAAGGTACATGGGGATCGCTGCCATCCAGCCTGCGTCCCTTCTCCTTTTGGGCCGCGCCCCGGAGCCTGTATGCTTACCTTTCAAGCGTCCCCGCCCCCTTCCACATCCACGGGGCAGGCGCTTTCCGGCGCCCAGCAGAGCTTGACCCGGTCTCCCGGGGCCAGCTCGGAATCGATTCCATGCTTATTGCAGATAAATTCCACGCCGTCAGAGAGACCTACCACAATGCGGAGCATCCCGCCGGAAAAGCTCTTTTCCTTGACCACGCCCACCAGGCCGGGCGCTTCCCGGCTGCAATCCTTCCTCGGCTCGGCCTGCTCTCCCCGAATGGCCAGGGTCACCGGCATACCGGGGGCAAAGGAATAGCCCCGGGAGCGGAAAACGCCTCTGCCATCCGTGTTGGAAAAGGTCACCAGGTCACCCTCCACCGCCTCCACCGTGCCGTACACGATGTTTGCCGTACCCACGAAACGGGCCACATAGGCAGTGCGGGGAGAATCGTACACCTCCCCGGGGGCGCCGATCTGCTGGAACCGGCCGTCTTTCATAACGGCGATTCGGTCCGACATATTCAGGGCTTCCTCCTGGTCGTGGGTGATATAAATAAAGGTGATGCCCAGCTTTTTCTGAAGCCTTTTCAGCTCCTGCTGCATCTGGCGGCGAAGCTGAAGGTCCAAAGCGCCCAGGGGCTCGTCCAGCAAAAGGAGCTTCGGCTGGTTGATCAGCGACCGGGCAATGGCCACCCGCTGCTTCTGGCCGCCGGAAAGCTCCGAGGGCATCCGCTTTTCAAAGCCATCCAGCTGCACAAGGGCCAGCATTTTCCGTACCTTCTCCCGAATCTCCGCCCTGGGGACCCTGCGGATTTTCAGGCTGTAGCCCACGTTCTGCTCCACGTTCATGTGGGGAAACAGGGCGTAATTCTGAAACACCGTGTTCACGTCCCGGCGATTGGGCTCCAGGGCAGTGACGTCCTTTCCCTCCAGCAAAACGCTGCCGGAGTCCGGCGTCTCCAGGCCGGCAATGATCCGCAGGGTGGTGGTTTTCCCGCAGCCGGAGGAGCCCAGCAGCGTGACGAATTCCCCCTGCATTACGGTGATGTCAATGCCGTTTAACACCCTGGTATCGCCAAAGCTCTTGCAGATCTGCTTCAGCTGTAAAATCCCTTCCCCCACCGGGAACCCTCCTTCCAAAATCCATTCCGCGTGCTCTGCTCAAATGAATGTATACCAAATCAGTATGGTTTGCATTGTCTGATTATAGCCAGCCCGTCCCTCTTTGTCAAGACGACAGAACTATTTTACAAAAGCGCCTCCGGCCTTTGCCGAAGGCGCCCTGCTCAATCTGTTTCCCCGGTTTGCAGTGCCTGACGGATCAAGTCATAGGAATAGCCCAGCCTTTGCAGGGCCGCAAAAGCTCTGCGCCGGGTTTTCTCGTCCTCCGGCCAGCTGGCATACCGGCGGTCCAGCACCGCCCGAATATTCTCCAGGGCTGCATCCTCATCGCCGTATTCCTCCAGAAGACTGTCGATCAGCTCGCTGTCGATCCCCTTCCTGCGCAGCTCCTGCCGGACCCTCGCCGCGCCGTAGCGCTTGCGCAGGAACAGTTCCCTGGCGTAATCCCGGGCAAAGGCCTCGTCGTCTACAAGGCCCAGCTCCTCCATCCGGTCCGCCGCCGCTTTGGCGGCCTCCCGGGAGGCCGCTGTCCGGGCGATTTTATCCGTCAATTCCTTTTTGGAATGGTTTCTGTGCTCCAGCAGGTACATGGCCTTTTCCCGTGCCCGCCGTTCATCGGACGCCTCGATCAGCTCGTGCAGCTGCTCATCGGTGATCTCATCCCCCGGCTTCCAGCCGGAGCGGACGAAGATCTCCGTGTCCACCTTCACCGCCGCCTCGCCGTCCAGATACAGCTGGGTCAGGCTTTTCCGCCGGGGCTCCGCCGCAGTCAGCTCCATCAGTCGTCATCCACCGTAATGTCGATGCTCTGCTTGGCTGCCGCCTGGCTGGTGGGAGTGGGAGCGGGGGCCTCCTCAGGGGCCGGAACCGCCACGGGCTTCACGCCGCCGGATTTGCCGGACTTGTCAAACAGCTTGTCCACATTCTGCCGGACCAGGTTCTCCACCTCCGCGGCCACATCGGGATGGGTGGCCAGAAACTCCTTGGAGTTGTCCCGGCCCTGGCCGATCCGCTCCCCGTTATAGGAGAACCAGGAGCCGCTTTTTTGAATGATGTCCAGCTCCGCGGCAATGTCCAGCAGCTCGCCGGTACGGGAAATGCCGGTGCCGTACATCACGTCGAATTCCGCCGTGCGGAAGGGCGGGGCGATCTTGTTTTTGACCACCTTTGCCCGGGTGCGGGAGCCGATAATGTCCTTGCCGTCCTTGATGACCTCGCCCTTGCGCACC
>CAZRLJ010000037.1:0-4310 GCA_964600905.1 uncultured Acutalibacter sp.
GGGCTGGGCCGTAACAGAAATGATGAAGCGCTACAAGATCTTCTCAGAATGCAATGTGCGGAACATCAAGGGCTACAACGACCTGGCGAAGTCCCTGGAGTATCAGGACGAAAATGGGCAGCCCATGCCTGCCATGCCCCAGATTGTCATCGTGATCGATGAGCTTGCCGACCTGATGATGGCCGCGCCCAAGGAGGTGGAGGACTCCATCTGCCGTCTGGCTCAGCTGGCCCGCGCCGCCGGTATGCATTTGGTAGTGGCAACACAGCGCCCCTCTGTGGACGTGGTTACCGGTCTGATCAAGGCAAATATTCCCAGCCGGATCGCCCTTACCGTTTCAAACGGCGTGGATTCCCGCACGATTCTGGATGCCGTCGGCGCAGAAAAGCTGCTGGGCAACGGCGATATGCTCTTTGCTCCCGTAGGCGCCACAAAGCCTGTCCGGGTGCAGGGCTGCTACGTCAGCGATGATGAGATTTCCTCCATTGTAGAATTTGTGAAAAAGACAAAAGCTATTGAATACGATGAATCCGTGATCGAGGAGATCGAGCGTAACGCCGCCGGAGAAGGGGAAAAGGCCGAGGCGGGTGGGGAGGAGGAGGGCTCCTCCGATCCCATGATGGACGAGGCCATCAAATGCGTGGTCGAAGCCGGACAGGCCTCCACTTCTCTGCTGCAAAGAAGGCTTCGCCTGGGTTACGCCCGTGCGGGCAGACTGATTGATGAAATGGAGCAGCTGGGGATCGTCGGGCCTCATGAGGGCTCAAAGCCCCGCCAGGTGTTGATGACCTACGCCCAGTGGGCTGAAATGAATATGCAGAAATCTGGTTCCTCCGGCGAAGAATAAGATGGAAGGTGAGAAGCTATCCTCCAGCCAGGTGAAGGAGCGTATCAGACGGCAAACGGTCCTGCGCCGCATCCTGATTGCTGTTTTGACCGTGCTGGCCATCCTTTCCGGAACGCCTCTTGCCAGGTCTCTCTGGCAGTCACTCTACGCGGCTTCCGGCTTCTCTCCCGATCTTTCTCCACCCCTGACCATCCACGTGATCGATGTGGGAAAAGCCGACGCCATTTTCATCCAGTGTGAGGGGCATACGGCGCTGCTGGACGCCGGAACTTATCTGAGCGGCGATACGGTTGTGGACTATCTGGCCCGCTGCGGGGTAGAATCCCTGGATTACGTCATCGCTTCCCATCCGGATGCGGACCATATCGGTGGTATGCCCCAGGTCCTGCGCGAGGTGAAGACCGGCGCTTTTCTTCGCTCCAAATATGACCGGGTCCAGTATGAAGGTGTCCGGGAGGTCCTGGGAAAGCGCTCCATTCCAGAGTGGGTTCTTTCTCCTGGCGATACCGTAAACCTGGGCGGGGCTGTCTTCACTGTTCTTGGACCTCTGAGGGAATACGGGGAAACGAACAACGATTCCCTGGTGCTTCGGCTGGACTATGAAGGCTTTTCCGCCTTGTTCTGCGGCGATATGGAAAGTGCGGCAGAACTGGATCTGCTGAAGGCCAACGCCGATTTGCAAGTCAATCTTCTGAAGGTGGCCCACCATGGCAGCAAGACCTCCAGTACCGACCGCTTTTTGAAAAAGGTTTCGCCTGATTATGCGGTGATCTCGGTGGGAAACGACGGTAGTGATCTCCCGGACGAGGAGACGCTGATCCGGCTGGAAGCCGCAGGCGCGGAAATTTATCGCACCGATCTTGACAATACCGTTGTCTTTTCCTATGACGGAACAAAAATCAGTGTAGCGACAGAACATGAGAAGGGATGAGCGCTTGATGAAACGGCAACTGATCGTTGACAGATTTGAGGGAATGTACGCCATCTGTGAGGATGGAGAGCAGAAGTATTTTGCCATTGAAACAGGCGAACTGCCGGAAGGCGCCGCAGAGGGCAGTGTGCTGGTGGTTTCCGAGGAGGGCGAGCTGCTGCTGGATGAAGAGGAAACAAGCAAACGCCGGGCCAAGATTGCCGAAAAGCAGCGCCGGGCTTTTGGAGAGTGAGGAAAAAACTGATGAACAAGCTGAAATTTCTCATCCGCTGCCTTGCCAATATGGACTACAACGAGCTGTTCCGCGTTGTGAGTTTGGTTCAAATCATCACCGGCAGGGGATGGCTGGCGGTAATGACCGATGTGATACAATGTGGGGTCATCTACGGCGCTGGGTTTAACGACTATCTTCTCTGCGAGTTTTATAACCTGACCAACGCCCAGCGGGCAACCTATATAACCAGAGGCATCAATAACAAGCTGGTTTCCATGCTCAATGACCCGGAATATTATCACTTTTTCAGCGAGAAAAAGGATTTTTACCGCCTCTTTTCCGAGTATTTGGGGCGGGAGTGGCTGGACTTTTCTGCTGCCACACCGGAGGATTTTGCCCAGTTTATGGAAAACCGCAAGGAGATCATGATAAAGCCCAATGCCGAAAGCGGGGGAAAGGGCGTGGAAAAGCTGGCAGCAGACAGTTTCTCCACCCTGGAGGAGATGTATCGCGCGCTCAAAGAGAAGGACGTCGGCGTTGTCGAGGACGTCATTGTCCAGCATCCTGTGATGGCCCTGCTGAATGCCAGCTCTCTCAATACCCTCCGCGTGGTGACGATCCTAAACGATTCCGGCCCTCATATCGTTTACGCACACGTGCGCATTGGCAATCACGGCCGTCCCGTGGACAACCTTCATTCCGGCGGTATGTTTGCTCCCATTGATCTGTGGACAGGCAAAATTCAGTACCCTGCCTATGACAAGGATCGGAACACCTATACGGTTCATCCCTCTACAGGCACAGAAATTCAGGGCTTTCAGATCCCCTATTGGGAGGAGGTAAAGGCGCTCTGCCTGAAAGCCGCCCTCGTGGTACCGCAAATGCGGTATATCGGCTGGGACGTGGGAATTTCAGAAAAAGGCCCGGTCTTCGTGGAAGGAAACGATATGCCCGGATACGACATTTTGCAAATGCCGCCCCACACGCCGGATAAGATCGGAATGCTGCCCCGTTTCCGGGAATTTGTGGATGGGATCTAAACTGTCTTTTGAGCGCATTTCTCTTTGGGAAATGCGCCTTTTCTTTGGGGAATATCCCGGTGCTTTCTTCGCATAGGCTTCATCAAAAAGAAAGTGGGGGAGAAAGCCTTGAGAAAAAAGCTGATTTTTATGACCCTGTTCTGCGCTTCGCTGTTTCTATTTGCGGTGCAGACGGTCCAGGCCTTTGGAATTGTGGAGTTTCATGCGGATTTTTTCCGGAAGAAGGTGACCATCGTGCTGGACGCCGGACACGGCGGAGAGGACGGCGGGGCTGTGGGCGTAAACAGCGTGATGGAAAAGGACGTCAACCTCGCCATTGCTCTGGAGCTTGAAAAGTGCTTAAAGCAGAACAATTTTGAGGTCGTTATGGTGCGAAACGGCGACTACTCCGTAGGAGATCAAACCCTGAGCACGGTGGCCGATCGGAAGCGCTCCGACACGAAAAACAGATTGAAAACCATCGAAGAAGCGGGGGACTGCATTTATATCGCCGTCCATCAAAACCACTTTTCGGAAAGCAAATACAGCGGCGCCCAGGTGTTTTATTCCGGAAACGATCCGCGGAGCAGCCAGCTTGCCGAGTGCATCCGCCAGAGCATTGTCACCTCCCTACAGCCCGAAAACCACAGGGAAAACAAGGAGACCGATAAAAATATCTACCTGCTGTGGCACAGCCAGGTTCCCTCCGTTCTGGTGGAATGCGGCTTTTTGTCCAATCCCGAGGAGGCGGAAAAGCTGTGCGATCCGGCGTATCAAAAGAACATGGCAGCGGCCATCTACAATGGCCTCATTGACTACTTACAACAGAGCCAGGACGAATCCGAACAAAATAGCGGCAGCAGGGCGATTTCAAATTGAAAAATGACAAAGGATGTAGTATAATGGCTTCAAGATACATTATATTGCGTAAAATGATTGAGGAGTATCAAAATGGCGGGAAAAAGCAAAGTCATGTATCAGTGTACCCAATGCGGATACGAATCTCCCAAATGGACGGGAAAATGCCCCGGCTGCGGAGAGTGGAACACCATGCTGGAAACCGTCAAGGATCCGGTTTCTGCTCAGCGTGGGGGATTGGTTCGCGCTTTGGGAAATATCTCAAAGCCTCTGCCCATCAATGAAATCAGCACGGAGGACGAGCACCGCTATCATACAGGCCTGTCAGAGCTGGACCGGGTCTTGGGCGGCGGCATCGTCAAGGGCTCTCTGGTGCTAATCAGCGGAGACCCCGGCATCGGCAAGTCTACCATTCTTCTACAGATATGCGAGTATCTGGGC
>CAZRLJ010000037.1:4410-18531 GCA_964600905.1 uncultured Acutalibacter sp.
CTGTATTTTGAGGGCGACAGGCAAATGACCTACCGCATTCTCAGGGCGGTAAAGAACCGTTACGGCTCCACCAATGAAATCGGCGTGTTCGATATGGGGGAAACCGGCCTCCAGCAGGTGGAAAATCCCTCTCAGGCCATGCTTTCCGGCCGTCCCAAGGACGCCTCCGGCACCTGCGTCACCGCCGTGATGGAGGGCTCCAGACCGATTTTGGCGGAAATTCAAGGGCTTGCCACCACCTCCGGCTTTGGTACGCCCCGTCGGATGTCCACCGGCTTTGACTACAACCGTATGGCGCTGATTTTGGCTGTGCTGGAAAAGCGCGCAGGCTTCTATTTTTCCAATCTGGATACCTATCTGAATGTGGTGGGCGGCCTGCGGCTGGATGAGCCTGCTGTGGACCTGGCGGTGGCTGTCGCGCTGATCTCCAGCCTGAAGGATACGCCGGTTCGGGAGGACGCTGTTGTCTTTGGGGAGATCGGCCTGGCGGGGGAGCTGCGAAACGTCAGCCATGTGGAACAGCGCATTGCCGAAGCGGCGCGTATGGGCTTTCAGCGCTGTATCCTGCCTTACCATAGCCTGAAAAATCTTGGGAAGACTGCTTCGGGCATTGAAGTGATCGGCGCAAAAAACATCCGGGAAGCTTATGATGCTGCCACATAACAGGAAAATTGTTTTGAGGAAAATACAATGAGAGAATTGTTTTCAATAATGGAAGGCGCCGGAGACGGATATAATAAGGGCTTCTCCAGAATTGTTCGACCATCTGTTCGAGGAATAATTATTTGTGGAAAAAAGCTGGTTTTGGGGTATTCAACCGGCTGTGGCGCATATGAAATTCCCGGCGGCGGAATAGAGCGCGAAGAAACACATTTTGAGGCATTACGGCGCGAAATCAGGGAAGAACTGGGAATTTCCATTGCAGATAACACAATTACAGAATTCGGCGCTGTACATAGAATTAAGTACAACAGCACCCGGATGGAGATCTTCGACCAGATGAATTATTACTATATCTGCGAGGCAGCTCAAAGCAGCAGTGAGATAGAAGCAATGCAGGGGCGTGAAGCGGAGCCGGGATTTCAGCTGAGGATCACGGAACCACAAATGGCTGTGGCCGAAAACCGTAGTAGATTGAATGCTGAGGATATTATTGTCCGGCGGGATACCCGGGTGATGGAACTGCTGATTGAGGAAGGATACTTTTCGGCCAAGCCATAAAGATTAGGCTTGACAGCCGGGAGAGACCATGGTAAGATAGAAATACAAAATTATACAAAATGCATATTTTGTATAATTGAGGGGAGGCGAAAAAGCCGTAACGGCCCTAAAAAAGCCAGTTTGCGCTTGAGAGTATGAGTTTTTCCATTAAAGATGAAATGTCCTATGTTGTTCAGGAATACGCCTTATACCTTCGGAACATCCGCGGGCTTTCTCCGAAAACCGTCAATGAATACTGCATGGATCTGCGCACCTTTTTTCGGTTCTTAAAGCAGGATCGCGGCCTTGTGCCATCCGATTGTCCTCTGGAGGAAATTTCTGTCCGTGACGTGGACGTGGAGTTTCTGAAAACCATCCGTACTTACGATGTTTTTGAGTTTATGAACTTTGTGGCCGACGCCCGCAATAACATGAGCTCCACCCGGCAGCGGAAGTCGTCTTCCCTGAAATCTTTTTTTAAGTATCTGACCGTCCATGAAAAGCTCCTTCAGGAGAATCCCACGGAAAACCTGACTCCCCCGAAAAAGAAAAGCGCACTCCCCCATTTTCTCTCACTCGAACAAAGTATCGAACTTCTGAACGCAGTAGAGGGCCCCGATCAGGAGCGGGACCGCTGTATGCTCACCTTGTTCTTAAACTGCGGAATGCGCCTTTCCGAGCTTGTGGGGCTTAATATCTCCGATGTGGTCTATAATAACTCTACGATCCGCATTCTGGGAAAGGGCAACAAGGAGCGCATAGTCTATCTGAATCCCGCCTGTATGGAGGCAATCAACGCCTATCTGGCTGTTCGTCCCAAGGATGGCGTGATTGACCGGAACGCCCTGTTTATCAGCAATCGTGGAACCCGGATCAGCCCTAAGACGGTCCAGTTTATCGTCAAAAAATATTTGACTAAGATCGGTCTCAGCGGCCCCGGCTATTCCGTTCACAAGCTGCGGCACACCGCCGCCACGCTGATGTACCGTTACGGAGACGTGGATATTCGCGTTTTGCAGGATATTCTGGGCCATGCCAACCTGGGAACCACGGAAATCTACACCCACACCTCCAGCACCCAGATGGAGGCCGCTGTAAACGCCAATCCCCTGGCCAAAGTCACTGAGAAAAAGGGCAAAAAATCGGCCAGAGCCTCGGAAAGCGTTCCGGATGACGATCCATCTGAAGACGATTCCGAAGAAGAATAGTCCACGAAAAAATCCCGCTGACAGAAAGCCTCTGTCGGCGGGATTACTAGGGCAACACCGCACAATTCTAAGTGCCAGATTGCGTCGGCAAATTTTTTGCCAGATGAAGCAAAAAGCGGAGGCCATACTTTGTGTATAGCCGAGGATTTTTGCAAAATACGACGGAAAATTTGCAAGCAAGATGGTGCTTAAGGCGTTAGCCGTGAATTGTGCGGTGTTGCCCTTGATTCAGGACTTATTTTTCACTGTCAGATATATCCTTCTCTGAAGGCTTCAGCTGGGATTCCTTTACCAGCTTGCCATCAACAAAGACGTATTTATCCTCTTTCTCTTCCTCTTTTTCTTCCGGAGCGTCGTCAAACAATCCGGAATATTTCTTTTCAAAGGCGTCGTCCTCCTCGGAGCCGCCATATTTCTCTTCGTATTGCTGTTTCTCATAGGGCTGGATCATGTAGCGGTCAACGATGGAATAAACCGTGAAATTCACTAGGAAGCTGACAAAGGAGAAGAAAATAAACACAAACAGCATCAGCAGCAGCGTGACGGTCAGTGGCATAATGGGAATCACGCCGATGATGAGCAGCACGATGACGCCCAAAATCACCGTAAGAAGGATATTCCGGGCAAATCCGGCCACAGTAAAAATCAACGCATTCCGAAAGGCCTGTCCAAATTTCAAATCAAAAGTGATCAGGATCACCGGCAGATAGTATTGGACGAACAGAGAAACTACCGTCAGAACGATGCAGAACCAAAACGGAACAAAGAAGATGGAATTTGTCATGGCCCGGGCGTAGTAATAAATCAGTGCAAAGCTGAGAACAAAATAGCTCAAATAGATCACAACGCCATCCAGCAGGAAGTATTTCCAGTTTCCCTTCACCGCGTCCCAGAAATCCGACCAGACAAAGGCGTGCTCCTCCCTGGCGAAGTTCCGGGAGATGTAAGTCAGTCCGGCCGCAAAGGGCCACAGAAGGATCAGTGGCAGCGGCGTGACATACATGCTCCAAAGGTCGACCTCCCAGGAGCTCTCAGCAACCGGGATCTGGAAAAAGAAATGGGTCGGCGAAAGGTACAGCAAAACCATGAGAATGGCCACCGCCACCGTGGGAATGACAAAAATCAGATTCGCCTGCACCAGCTTGGAAAACTTCCGGAAGAAAATCTGGAAAAAGCGGATCGGCGCCGCCTTTTTAGGCTCGTCCTTACTTACGCCGGGGCCCGGCTTATCAAAATTTCCAAAAAGACCCAAAAAAGCCAAAGTATCAACTCCAGTGAAGAATGATTTGGGAAAGCTTTATTTACCCGAGCTTTGCCTTGGGATGACAATCCTGATAGACCTGTTTGACGTGCGTATCCAAAAGCTGAACATAAACCTGTGTAGATGAAATATCAGCATGTCCCATCATCGTCTGAATATCCTTCACCGTTGCGCCGTTTTCCAACAAATGAAGCGCGAAGGAATGGCGAAGGGTATGAGGCGTGATTTCCTTATTGATGCCAGCCTCCTCGGCATAGCCCTTGACGATCTTCCAGAAGCCCTGGCGGGTCAGGCGTCCGCCGTTGAGATTGACAAACAGCGCGTTCCCGCTCTCCGGTCCAGCAATCAGGCTGCGTATCCGATAGATGTAATCGGATACGGAAACAATGGCGGAGGGATAAACGGGAATGGATCGCACACCCTTGGTACCGCGGCAATAAAGCACGCCGGAGCGAAGGTTCACGTCCTTGATATTCAGATTGATCAGCTCGGACACTCGAATACCGGTGGCGTAAAGCACTTCCAGCATGGCCTTATCCCTGCAGCCCTTGGGCTCCGTCACATCCGGCTGGGCAAGCAAAAGCTCAATCTCCTCCCCGGTCAGGACCTGAGGCAGCTTCTTCTCCGTCTTTTCCAGCTTGATGGCCTTGGCGGGATTATCCTCCGTCAGGCCGCGGAAGATCAAAAACTTGTAAAAGCACCGAACAGACGCCAGATTCCGGGAAATGGTGGTGGGAGAACGCTGTATCTCCCGCAAATGATCAACATATTCCAGAATTACCGACTCGTCCGCCTCCAAGGGAGAAAGCCCCTTTTCAGAGAGGAACTCCAGAAAATACATGGCGTCCCGAAGATAGGATTCCCTGGTGTTGGCAGAGTTTGGCTTCTGTACCGCCAGGTATTCGCTGAACATCGAGTAATAGTCCTTCATACCACAATACCCACTTTCTGCACTAACGAAAAAGTCCCAAACCCAGAAAAGTAATGACGCTCCCCATAAAAGCCGCAATAACGGAAAAGGAGACGAAGTGGAGATAATCTCTCCAGTAGCTGTGAAAGTCGAGACTTCCCTCTGACGAGGAAAACCCAACCTTTCTGAGACGGTTCGAAAACACCAGGGCGCGCAGGGAAAACAACAGAACAAGAAGCAAAGAAGCAGCCGTGCCAGGTGCATATATGATTGCAGATCTTCCAAGGCCAGGTAAAAAATCGCCGGAAAAGAACGAAAAAGCACCCAACCCGACCGTCACTCCCCGAAGCAAGAGAAGCGCGGGAACCGCAAGGATCCCAAAAGCTGTCAGCCCCAAAAGAAAGGCGACCGTCAGAAAGATGAGCAAATTCAACAAGAAAGTGGTAAAGCAGGCAAGGAAACCGCTGTCAGGAGCCGGAATTCCAGAAAAAAGCAAGGGAACGGTCTGGACATTTTCCAGAACACACCAGGAAGAAAGGAGTGCTCCGCTCAGAATACCGAGAAAGAGCAAAAAAGAAAGTGCCGCAAGACCGCCGGAGCAGCCTGCGCACCTACTCCAAAACCTGGTCTCTTCCAGAGCAGGAACAGCCGATAAACAGAAAGTGGATCGCCGCATGTTGCAACATCGTCCTTTCTACATCTGAGATTTGAAAACTCATTTCAAAAAGCTAATTCAAATTTATGTAGAAAGAAAAAATGTTATGCCAATCAAAAAGCGGGCGAAACGAATAAAATTGAAAACCAATTATGTAACTGAGGTTTCAATTATTGGAAACCAACCGTTTTCCACAAATTGTTTCACAACATGGCCCGATCCAGGGAAACAGGAAAGGTCAAAGACGAAAGAAAACCGCAAAATGTTGTTATTGTAGATCGCCAAAAGCGGCATATCTTGGGTTTTTACACCCTCAAAACATCCAGAGTTCAAGCGATTTTTCGGAAAAACTGGCCGATTCGCAGGTAGAAAATCGCTTCTTTTCCCTACGGTTATATACTATAATACAAAAGCTGCGATTTTGCAAGAGATAAAATCGAATATTTTTACATTTTATTTTCAACCTCTAAAAATTATGTAAATTTAATTATGTAAACCTGTGCATATTCCCTCTGCTGCGTTTTGTAAACTACACTAAATCTGGTATGAATATTTATGCAGTCAACAAGACTGTGTGTCAGCAGCCGACTGAAAATGCGCAAGCGGCGGTTAAAATTTCACCTTTCCTTTGCGGTTGACCCCTAAAATTCCGCCGATGGAACCGCTGAGAAAAACGGCCGCTGTCTTTCCCAAGCTGCCTAAGGTGAATTCTAGCTGCATGGTAAAGGAGGAACCGATCAAAACGCAGAGCAGGAACACTCCCCCACTGATCAGCCCCAGCAGCAGGCCCTTTTCTCGCATGACCAGAGAACCGATAAAGGAACCCAAAAAGACGGCGATGCAGCCAATGATCGTTGCAATCAGCGGAAACAATTCCTTTGGCAGCGTATTGTTTTTGTCAATGATCAAAGCCGCCAATGCCAGCAAAAGCATACTGACAGCCGCCATAATCCCGA
Organism: uncultured Acutalibacter sp.; assembly: GCA_964600905.1. Classification (GTDB taxonomy): domain Bacteria; phylum Bacillota; class Clostridia; order Oscillospirales; family Acutalibacteraceae; genus Acutalibacter. The sequence continues at coordinate 10,601 of CAZRLJ010000037.1, forward strand.
AGGACAACGCCATCGTTTTTACCATTTTCATAAGAAAAACCTCACAATCCCAGGATGTGACATCCTATGAATCGTGAGGTTCCTTTATGCTTGATTCAGCGAAAGAGTCAGTTAGCCGCAGATAGGAAAAGTGCCGGAAGCCATCACCGCCTCCGGCACTTCATGTTCCTTCTGTCAGTTCTTAGGCCTGATCCTCTTCGTGGACCGTATCCACACTGCCGATAGCCCAGCGCTTGATGCGCATTTTTGCCTTATCGCTGCCGGTCTCGATCACGATGGAGTCGGACTCCTCCTTCACCGCAACAATACGGCCACAGATTCCGCCGATGGTGGTGATTTCATCGCCCACCTGCGCATTGTTCCGCATTTCGGCTTCCTTCTTCTTCTTCTTGTTCTGGGGACGAAAAAGTACCAGATACATCACGCCGAAGATGGCCGCATAGACGATTAGCATGACAATCATGCTGGCGCCTCCACCGGCCTCTCCGCTCAAAGTCATAAAATTCATAGACATAGGTTTTTTGCACCTCCAAGGTTAATGAAATGATTATAGCAAGAAAAGGGAAAACTTGCAAGCAAAATGAAAAGTTTTCTGGATTTATTTCAGATGCGCCTGGAAAGCTTTTCCAGGTTTTCCCGGTAAAAGCTCTGAAAGCTCCCAGTATCCAGGGCGTCACGGATGCGTTGAAGGAGGGTGTTGTAAAAGTAGAGATTGTGCATCACCATCAGCCGCATGGCCAGCATTTCCCCCGCCTTCAGCAAATGATGGAGATAAGCTCTGGAGAAACGGCGGCAGGCAGGACAGTCGCAGCCCTCGTCAAGAGGCGCCTCGTCCAGCTCGTATTTGGCATTTTGTAGGTTTCGGCAGCCCTCCCAGGTAAAGGCGTGGCCATGCCGGGCATTCCGGCTGGGCATGACGCAATCAAAAAGGTCCACGCCCCGGGCAACGCTTTCCAGAATATTGGCGGGAGTTCCCACGCCCATCAGATAGCGTATTTTCTCCTTTGGCATGAAGGGCTCCACCGCTTCAATGATGCGGTACATTTCCTCGGTGGGCTCCCCCACCGCCAGGCCGCCGATGGCATAACCGTCCAGATCAAGCTCCGCGATCCGCTTCATGTGATCGATCCGCAGGTCTTCATAGGTGCAGCCCTGGTTGATCCCAAACAACAGCTGATGCGGGTTTACCACGTCTTCCCCAGCGTTCAGCCGTGCCATTTCTGCCTTGCACCGCTCCAGCCAGCGGGCGGTTCGTTCACAGGAGGCTTTCGCGTAGCTGTATTCCGCCGGATTTTCCACGCATTCATCGAAAGCCATGGCAATGGTGGACCCCAGGTTGGACTGAATGCGCATACTCTCCTCCGGCCCCATAAATATTTTATGGCCGTCAATATGGGAGGCAAAGGTCACGCCCTCCTCCCGGATATTGCGTAGCTTTGCCAGGGAGAACACCTGAAAGCCGCCACTGTCGGTGAGCACGGGACCGTCCCAGCCGGTAAATTTGCGGATGCCTCCCAGCTTTTTCACGGTTTCATCCCCGGGACGCAGGTGGAGGTGATAGGTGTTGCAAAGTTGCACCTGACAGTGCAAATCTTTCAAATCGTAAGCGGACACCGCACCCTTGATGGCCCCGGCAGTGGCCACATTCATAAAGGCAGGGGTCTGAACAGTGCCATGAACTGTCTCCAGCTCTCCCCGCCGGGCATTTCCTTCAGTTTTCAGCAGTCGATACATTTCCCTCTCAACTCCTTACCTGATGAACATGGCGTCGCCAAAGCTGAAAAAGCGATACCTTTCCTCTACGGCTATTTTGTATGCTCTCAGCACGTTTTCTCTGCCCGCCAGCGCGGAAACCAGCATGATCAGCGTGCTCTCAGGCAGATGAAAATTGGTGATGAGCCCGTCAAGACCCTTAAACTCATAGCCGGGATAGATAAAAATATCCGTCCATCCTTCGCTTTCCCGGAAGCACCCTTCCTTTCGCGCCACAGATTCAATAGTGCGGCAGCTGGTGGTGCCAACGGCAATGACGCGCCCGCCCTTTTTCTTGGTTTCATTGATCAAATCCGCCGTTTCCCGGGGCATATGGTAGTGCTCAGAATGCATTTTGTGATCGGTAATTTTCTCCGCGCTGACCGGGCGGAACGTGCCCAGACCCACATGGAGGGTCACAAAGCCGGTCCTTACCCCCTTTTCCCGAATCCGGTCCAGAAGCTCCGGCGTAAAATGAAGGCCGGCAGTTGGGGCAGCGGCGGAGCCGATCTCCCGGGAATACACGGTCTGATAGCGCTCCTGGTCCTCCAGCTTTTCCTTGATATAAGGCGGCAGCGGCATTTGCCCTATCTGATCGAGAAGATTGAAAAACAGACCCTTGTATTCAAAATGGATGAGGCGGTTCCCGTCCTCCAGCACATCGATGACTTCACAGCGGAGGATCCCGTCCCCGAAAGAAAAGCGGCTTCCCTTTTTGGCCCGCTTTCCGGGTCCGGCCAGAGCCTCCCAAACGTCGTTCCCCTTATTTTCCAGCAGCAGGAATTCCACGTGCGCGCCGGTCTCCTCCTTGACGCCGTAGATTCGGGCGGGAAGCACCCGTGAATCATTCAGAATCAGGCAGTCCTCAGGCTCCAGCATCTCCGCAATATCGCGGAAATGAAAATGGCCGATCTCCCCCGTCCTTTTGTCCAACGTCATCAGCCGGGAAGCATCTCTGGGTTCTATGGGAGTCTGGGCGATCAGTTCTTCCGGCAGATCGAAAGCAAAGTCGCTGGTTTTCAGGGTATGTTCCATGAGTTAAAGCCTTTCCGTGCCATTATTTACAGGGGGCCCTCAGAAAAAGGCGCTCAGAGCTCCCCTCGGCACATCGTTTGCAAAATATCATACAATATAGTGTGGGGAAATTGACAACAGGGCCAATCCGGAGTATCATTATGGAAACAGCATCCCTATTATAGGGGATTTTCTGCCCGTTTTCAACTGATTTTTCTCTGTCAATCCACAGAAAGGAATAAAGAGCATGAAAAAGTATCGTGTCGGGATCATTGGCTGCACCGGAATGGTGGGCCAGCGCTTTGCAACCATTCTGGAAAACCACCCCTGGTTTGAGGTGACCGCCGTAGCGGCCAGCGGCCGTTCTGCCGGAAAACCCTACCGCGAAGCAGTGGAAGGCCGCTGGAAAATGCAGACGCCTCTCCCCGCTTCCATGGCCGAGCTGCCCGTTTTTGACGCAGTGAAGGATATGGACAAAATGGTCTCCCTGGTGGATTTCGTATTCTGTGCCGTAAACATGAAGGGCGATGAGATCCTTGCGTTGGAGGAGGCCTATGTGAAGCGGGAGTGCCCGGTGATCTCCAATAACAAGCAGCACCGGGGCGATCCCGATGTGCCCATGATCATTCCGGAGCTCAACGCCGACCACGCCCAGGTCATTGAGACCCAGCGCAGACGTTTCGGCACCAGGAAGGGCTTTATTGCCGTCAAGAGCAACTGCTCTCTGGTAAGCTATGTCGTGCCGCTCCATCCCTTGATCGACTTGGGGCTGACCAAGGTTCTGGCCTGTACGTATCAAGCCATTTCCGGCGCAGGCAAAACGTTTGAAACCATGCCGGATATCCTGGACAACGTGATCCCCTATATTGGCGGCGAGGAGGAAAAATCCGAGCAGGAGCCCATGAAGATATGGGGTCATGTGGAAAACGGTGTGATCGTAAACGCCGTCTCCCCCTCCATCACCTCCCAGTGCCTGCGCGTCCCAGTATCGGACGGCCACCTGGCGGCCACCTTTTTCACTCTCAAGGAAAAGGTGGAAAAGGAGGAGATCATCCGGCGCTGGAACGAATTCAAGTCCCCTGTGCAGAAGCTGAACCTTCCCAGCGCGCCGAAAAAGCTCATTTATTATTTTGAAGAAAACGACCGTCCCCAGCCCCGGCTGGATCGTGACCTGGAGGGTGGCATGGCTGTGTCCGTAGGCCGCCTGCGACCCGACACACAGTATGATTACAAGTTTGTGGGCCTGTCTCACAACACCCTGCGCGGCGCGGCAGGCGGCGGCGTGCTGATGGCGGAGCTGCTCTGCAAGTTGGGCTATATGGACTGATTCCCGATTGGAGGTATAAATCATGAAACAGCTTCTTTTTTCCGGTGTGGGCACTGCCCTTGCGACGCCCTTTGACAAAGATGGAAATATCCTCTGGGATGAGCTGGAGCAGCTGATCGAATTCCAGATCAGCGGCGGTGCCGACGCCATTATCGCCTGCGGCACCACCGGCGAATCCGCCACCATGACGGCAGAGGAACATCTGACCACCATCAATTTCATCGTCCAGAAGGTCAGAAAGCGGATTCCTGTCATTGCGGGCACCGGCAGCAACAATACAAAGGTCTGCGTGGAAAGGTCCCTGGCAGCCAAAGAGCTTGGCGTTGATGGGCTTTTGCTGGTTACGCCCTACTACAATAAAACCTCCCAAAAGGGCCTGGTCGAGTGCTTTGATTACACGGCTAACAGCGTAAAAATGCCCTGTATTGTCTATAATGTCCCCAGCCGTACCGGCTGCAATATTCAGCCGGAAACTTACAAGGAGCTCTCCAAAAATCCCTATATCGTTGCAGCCAAGGAGGCAAATGGCGACATCAGCGCGGCATCCCGCACCATGGCCCTCTGCGGGGACGACCTGACCATCTATTCCGGCGAGGACAACCAAACGCTGCCCATGATGGCCCTGGGTGCAAAGGGCGTGATCTCCGTCTTTTCCAACGCTTTGCCGGGAGAGCTTCATCAGCTGACTTCAGCCATGCTTCAGGGAGACTTGGAGCGCGCGCGAAAGCTCAACGCAGAATATCTTGACCTGATGGACGGCTTTTTCCTGGACGTTAATCCCATCCCCATTAAGGAAGCCTTGTTCCAAATGGGAAAAATCAGCACAAACATCTGCCGGATGCCTTTGACCACCATGACGGATTCCGGCAAAGCAAGGCTGACCGAGCTTTTGAAAAAGCACAACCTGGTCTGACAGGTCTTACAGAAACGATGTAAAAATGAAAGGAACAACAGAAAATGACGGATATACTTCTGTGTGGCTGCAGCGGCAAAATGGGCGCCGCTGTCCGGGAGCTGATAAATAACCGGGAGGATTGCCAAATTACGGCGGGCGTAGACATCTCAGGCCAGCAGCTGCCAGGCTTCCCTGTATACAAGGCTCCAAACGAGGTAAAAGAACACGTGGACGTTGTCGTCGATTTCTCCCACCCCACTGCTCTGGAGCCTGTTTTGGACTTCTGCCGCACCCATCCCGGCGCCGCGGCGGTGCTCTGCACTACCGGATACAGCCAGGAACAGGCGGCCAGTATCTGCAAGGCAGCGGATACTCTCCCCCTGTTCTATTCCCGAAACATGTCCCTGGGGATCAATCTGCTCGTCGAGCTGGCCAAAAAGGCGGAAGCGGTTCTGGGAAGCGATTTTGATGTGGAAATTCTGGAGATGCACCACAATCAAAAGCTGGACGCTCCCAGTGGTACGGCACTAATGATTGCCGACGCCATCAACGAGGTCCGTGAAAACCAGATGAAATATATCTATGACCGCCATTCCCAGCGGAAAAAGCGGGAGAAAAGCGAGATCGGCCTTCATTCTGTCCGGGGCGGCACCATCGTGGGCGAGCATCAGGTGATTTTTGCCGGACGGCACGAGGTTCTCACCCTTTCCCATTCTGCCCAGTCTAAAGAGCTGTTTGCTTCCGGCGCGGTCAACGCGGCCATCTTTATGCATGGTAAAGCTCCTGGCCTTTACGATATGGCCGACCTGGTTTGAGAAGAACGCTTGCTGACAGAAAAGGCTCCTGCCGAATTCATCGGCAGGAGCCTTTTTACGTTTCCTTTTTAGAATTCTACGGAACCTGGCGTCCTGGGAAACAGCGCCACATCCCGAATGTTATCAATGCCGGTCAAGTACATGACCAGGCGCTCGAATCCGATGCCAAAACCGGAATGCTTGGTGCCGCCGAACTTCCGCAGCTCCAGATACCACCAGTAGTCTTCCTCGGTCATCCCCAATTCGTGGATACGGTTCACCAGCACGTCGTAGCGCTCCTCGCGCTGGCTGGCGCCCACCAATTCGCCGATGCCGGGAACCAGCAGATCGGTGGCGGCTACGGTTTTGCCGTCGTCGTTCAGGCGCATATAGAAGGCCTTGATCTCCTTGGGGTAATCCGTGACAAACACGGGCTTTCCGAAATGCTTTTCCGTCAAAAAGCGCTCATGCTCCGTCTGGATGTCCGCGCCCCAGGAGACCTTATACTCAAATTCATCGTTGTGCTGCTCCAGAATTTTGATGGCGTCCGTGTAGGAAACGCGAACAAAATCGGAGTCCGCCACATGCCTCAGGCGCTCAATGAGGTCCTTATCCACAAAGGTGTTGCAGAATTCCATGTCCTGGGGACAGGTTTTCAACACATAATTGATGACGTACTTTACCGCCGCCTCAATGACGTCCATATCGTCGTTCAAATCGGCAAAGGCCATCTCCGGCTCAATCATCCAGAATTCCGAGGCGTGACGCGGCGTATTGGAATTTTCAGCCCGGAAGGTAGGTCCGAAGGTGTAGACCTTTCCAAAGGCCTGAGCCATTACCTCCGCCTCCATCTGGCCGGAAACGGTAAGGGAGGTCTTTTTCCCGAAGAAATCCCCCTTGTAGTCCACCCTGCCGTCCTCCGTTTTCGGGACATTTTCCAGATCCAGAGTGGTCACCTGAAACATTTCCCCCGCGCCCTCGCAGTCGCTGGCGGTAAAAATCGGCGTATTGACATAGACAAAGCCATTTTCCTGAAAGAACTTGTGAATGCCGAAGGCCGCAGCGGAACGAACCCGGAAAGCGGCGCTGTACAGGTTGGTTCGGGGACGCAGATGGGCGATGGTCCGCAGGTATTCCACCGTGTGGCGCTTCTTCTGAAGGGGATATTCCGGCGTAGAGGGCCCCTCTACCTGGATTTTTTCCGCGTGAATCTCAAAGGGCTGCTTCGCTTCCGGCGTAGCCAGCAAAGTGCCGGTCACAACCAGAGCCGCGCCGCCGTTCTGGGATGCGATCTCCTTGAAATTTTCGATTTTTCCGTCTTCAAATACCACCTGCACGCCTTTGAAGGAGGAGCCGTCGTTCAAGTCGATAAAGCCCAGAGCCTTGGAGTCCCGAATGGAGCGGGCCCAGCCGCCAACGGTGACCGTCTTGCCGGCATAAGCGTCCAGGTCCCGGTAAAAATCAGCGATGTTGTTCTTTTTCATAGGATACAAACCTCAATTCAATATAATTTTCCAGTCACATTCCGGAATATAATACAGTTCGCTCAATTCCTCCTGAAAAAAGACCGCAAAGGTCTCCTCCATGCCGGAAGCAAGATTCATACCGGGCAGATCATTGCGCTCTGCCCAAAAAACCTCCCCTTCTTCGGAAGACTTTATTTCCCCGGAATACTCATTGCACTTAAAAAGAAACACAATGTAACGGGAACCGTCCTCATTGATCCAGTCCTTCACGCCGCAGAGCCTGGGATGTGAAAGGGAAAGTCCGGTTTCCTCCCGCACCTCCCGGATCACAGACTCAGTGAAGGATTCTCCCGGCTCTACATGCCCCCCGGGGAAGGTAACGCCCGGCCAGCCGCGCTCTTTCCGGCGATTCTGCACCAGGACTTTGCTGCCGTTATACACCATACACATATTGGTCAGCTCCGACTTTACCTGTCTGGACATACGCCTCACACCTCGATCCTTTCAAAATGGCCCTCCGGAGGAAATTCTCTTCCCGGAAAATCAAAAAGAAAAAGCGCCGGAAACCTCCGACGCTCTTCTCGTGGCGGAGAGGATGCGACTCGAACGCACAATGCCTTGCGGCACACCACATTTCCAATGTGGCTCCTTACCATTAGAATACCTCTCCGTATCCTTACGGC
>CAZRLJ010000038.1:0-17851 GCA_964600905.1 uncultured Acutalibacter sp.
TCAATATTCTGGACACCCCCGGCCACCAGGACTTTTCCGAGGACACCTACCGCACGCTTATGGCGGCGGACTCCGCCGTGATGGTCATCGACGCCTCCAAGGGCGTGGAGGCCCAAACCCGGAAGCTGTTCAAGGTCTGCGTCATGCGGGACATTCCCATCTTCACCTTTATCAACAAGATGGACCGGGATTCCCGCAGCCCTTACGACCTGCTGGACGAGATCGAAAAGGAGCTGGGCATCGGCACCTATCCCATGAACTGGCCCATCGGCTCCGGCCGGGATTTCAAGGGCGTCTATGACCGGGAAAAGAACAAGGTGCTGATGTTCGAGCCGGAAGAGGAAAACGCCGGCCGCAGGGAGGTCAAGGAGCAGGATTATTCCCTGGAGGATCCCGCTCTGGAGGCCGCCGTAGGCGAATACCTCTACGGCGCCTTGAAGGATGATGTGGAGCTGCTGGACGGCGCGGGCTACGAATTTGACATCGACAAGGTCCGCCACGGGAAGCTTTCCCCGGTGTTCTTCGGCTCCGCTCTCACCAATTTCGGCGTAGAGCCCTTCCTGGAAAGCTTTTTGCAGCTGACCCCTCCTCCCCTTTCCAGAAATACCGCCCAGGGAGTGGTGGACCCCTTTGACGAGAGCTTTTCCGCCTTTGTCTTTAAGATTCAGGCCAACATGAACAAGGCGCACCGGGACAGGATCGCCTTTCTCCGCATCTGCTCCGGCAAATTTGAAAAGGGCATGGAGGTGGACCATGTTCAGAGCGGACGGAAGATCAAGCTCTCCCAGCCCCAGCAGCTCATGGCCCAGAGCCGGGAGATCATCGAGGAGGCCTACGCGGGAGACATCATCGGCGTTTTCGACCCCGGTGTGTTTTCCATCGGCGACACCCTCTGCGCCCCCGGCAAAAAGGTGGCCTTTGAGGGCATTCCCACCTTTGCTCCCGAGCTGTTCAGCCTGGTGCGGCAGAAGGACACCATGAAGCGCAAGCAGTTTGTCAAGGGCGCCACCCAGATCGCCCAGGAAGGCGCCATCCAGATTTTCCAGGAGATCAATTCCGGCATGGAGGAGATCATTGTAGGCGTGGTGGGCACCCTGCAATTTGATGTGTTCCAATACCGCATGGAGAACGAGTACAACGTGGAGGTGCTCATGAGCTCCCTCCCCTACTCCCATATCCGGTGGATCGACAACGACCTTGACGAGCAGGACCTGAAAAAGCTGAACCTGACCTCCGACACCCGGAAGGTCCAGGACATGAAGGGCCGCTACCTGCTTCTGTTCTCCAACCAGTGGTCCATCGACTGGGCGCTGGAGCACAACGAGGGCTTGCAGCTTTCGGAATTCAGCAAAAACTAAAGACATAAGAAAAGCCCAGTCTCCAAAAAGGGAGGCTGGGCTTTTTCATGCTGTTCCGGTGCATTTCAGGGCATTTGGGGCGGAGACTCTTCCAGCCAGTAGGCGGAGCCGTCGGGTTCCCGGTCCAGAAAGCGGTAATCGTACAGCTCCCGCCGAAGGGTGGCCGGGTCGCCAAAGGTGTGCCACTGCCCTAAAAGGGCGTTCATTTCCTTTTCCGTATATCTTCTGCCCTTTTCCATTTTCCCGGCCAGATATTCCAGCGCCAGAAATTTCATGGGACGCTTGACGGGATAGGCTTTCAGCTTCCCGTCTCCGTCCAGGAAATTTTGGAGGCTTTTCACAGAACGATCTCGCCGTCCACGGTGCCGGGCAGGGCGGCGGCGTTGGACTCGTCGGTGTCCACATGCATGGCCAGGGCATAGCTGGGGCTCACGCGGCAGACCACATCGCCAAACACCAGGCCGCGGCCGTTGTAATCCACCTTCACAGAGACGATGTCCTTATCCTTTACGCCGGCCTGGGCAGCGTCCTCCGGGGTCATGTGGATATGGCGCTTGGCGGCGATCACGCCCTTTTCAATAGTGATCTCACCGGCAGGCCCCTTCAAGGTGCAGCCGGGAGTGCCCTCCAGGTCGCCGGACTCCCGAATGGGGGCGGTAACGCCCAGCTTCCGGGCGTCGGTCAGGGAGATCTCCACCTGGGTCTCCTTGCGGGTGGGGCCCAGAATAGACATGGACATGGAGCCCTTGGGGCCCACGACCTCTACCTTTTCCACGCAGGCAAACTGGCCGGGCTGGGAAAGGTCCTTCTTGTTGGTAAGGGTCGCGCCCTTGCCGAACAGCGCCTCCAGGTCGGCGTCGGAAACATGGACGTGATGGGCGGAAGTTTCAACCATAACTTTCATTGTATGTATCCTCCTTCAAGCAATAACGGATTTTGTGATTTCATTGTACTACCGAACCGGAAAAATTTCAAGCCATTTGTCGTACTGTTTGTTTTTCTCCGGATTTTGTGCTATGATTCATAGTACATACTGTAAACACGGGAAGTGATACCTTTGATCAACACTTGGGAAGAGCTTCAAAACGCCTGTATGGACTGCCGGAAATGCGGGCTGTGCGAGACCCGGCACCACGTGGTTTTCGGCGTGGGAAACCCACATGCAAAGGTGCTGTTCGTGGGCGAAGGCCCCGGCGAAAACGAGGATCTGCAGGGGGAGCCCTTTGTGGGCCGTGGCGGCCAGCTGCTGGACAAGTTCCTTACTGCCGTGGACCTGGACCGGACGAAAAACATCTACATCGCCAACATCGTCAAATGCCGCCCGCCCAAAAACCGGGACCCGCTGCCGGAGGAGCAGGAGGCCTGCATCGGCTGGCTGCGAAACCAGTTTGCCCTGCTGCGGCCAAAGATCGTCGTCTGTCTCGGACGGGTCGCCGCCATGAAGCTGATCAAGCCGGACATCAAGATCACCCGGGAACACGGTATCTTCTTTGAAAAGAACGGCGTGCTCTTTATGGCCACCCTGCACCCGGCGGCGCTGCTGCGCAATCCCAGCCAAAAGCCGGACGCCTTTGAGGACTTTCTCAAATTGAGGGAGAAAATCGACGAGCTTCACTGCGATGTTGCAAAAAACGGAGGGGAAAAATGAAAAAGCTGCTCATAACCGGCGGAACGGTCTTTGTAAGCAGGTATCTGGCGGAATATTTTCTCCGGCAGGGCTGGGAGGTTTCTGTGCTCAACCGGGGTTCAAGGCCCCAGTCCCCGGGCGTAAAGCTTATAAAGGCCGATAGAAACGACCTTGGGGATGTCCTTCGCCCCCTTTCCTTCGATGCCGTGATAGACACGGGCTATACCGGGCAGGACGTTTCGAACCTGCTTGGCGCGCTTAACGGCTTTGAAGACTATGTTTTCATAAGCTCCAGCGCCGTGTACATGGAAACGGCATTGCAGCCCTTTACGGAAGAAAGCCCCGTTGGTCCTAACGGCATATGGGGAAAATACGGAACAGACAAGCTGAGCGCCGAAAGAGCCCTGCAGAGCGCTTTCCCAAATGCGTATATTCTGCGCCCGCCATACATTTACGGACCTATGAACAATGTTTACAGGGAGGCATTCGTATTCGACTGCGCCCTCTCCGGCCGCAAATTCTATCTGCCGCAAAACGGGGAGATGAAGCTTCAGTTCTGCTATATTGAAGACATGTGCCGCTTTATTCAACTGATTCTTGAGAAAAAACCGGCACGGCATATCTGGAACGTCGGCAGCTCCTTCCCTGTTTCGGTAAAGGACTGGGTTTCGATGTGCTACCACACGGCCGGGAAAAAGGCGGAATTCGTCAGCGTTCCCGCAGAAATTCCCCAGAGAAGCTATTTCAGCTTCTATAACTATGAGTATTTTCTGGATGTTACGGCCCAGCATGAGCTTATGCCGGAGGAAACTCCGCTTTCGGACGGGCTGATGCAGGCCTTTCTCTGGTACAGGGAGCATCCTGGGCTCGTGAACAAAAAGCCGCTTCTGGAATTTATCGACAGCAATTTGGCATGAAGAATCCCCGCCTGAGAACAACAGCTTCTCCGGCGGTGATTATTTATTCATCTGCCGATTTTTCCTTTTGGCAACACCGCGCAATTCTAAGTGCCAGATTGCGTCGGCAAATTTTTCGCCAGATGAGACAAAAACCGCATGGCCATACTTTGTGTATGGACGAGGATTTTTGTAAAATATGACGGAAAATTTGCAAGCAAGATGGTGCTTAAGGCGTTAGCCGCGAATTGCGCGGTGTTGCCTTTTTACTCTGCAAAAGCTGGTCTATAATCACCAGCAGAGCCCCGGCAATGACCACCAGATAATAGGTAAAAAAACGCCAGACCATAACGGCGGCGTACAGGTCCTCCGGGGCAAAGTAATTGCCGAAAAAGGCGGAAAACCCGATCTCCTGGGCGCCGGAAGCTCCCGGCATGGGCAGAAAGGATACCGAAACCTGCAAAAGGCTTTGCACCGCCAGCACTTCAAAATAGCTGACGTCCCGATAGCCAAAGGCCCGAAAGACGAACCAGATCACGCTCATCTGAAGGATAAACTGGGGAAAGCTCAGAAGAACCCCCAGCACGATGCTCCGCTTCTTTTCCCGGAAGTTATCGGTATAGCTGCCAAAATCCGTCTCAAAGCCGTCTACGGCGTTCAGCAGCCAGGCCTGCCGCTTTCCCAGGAATTTCATTTTTCCCACCAGCCACTTGGCAAAGCGGCAGATGGCGTGGAGGACAGGCCGGAAATACAGGCTGCCGAAAAACAGGATCGACCCGCCGTTGACCACAAGCCCCAGAAGAATGAAGGGGATAATGGTGGGATTTTCCGTGACCAGCCGGCCATACATGCCCAGAAAAGACAGCAGAGAGACGCCAAAGAAGGCGCACTGAAAGCAAAAGAATTTCATGAGCAGCGCGGCTGTGGAAAGGCCCACGGGGATCCCTTCCCGCAGCAGGTAAGCCGCCTGCATGGGCTGTCCGCCGGTGGCGCTGGGGGTGATATAGGAATAATAAATACCGAGCAGGCCGATCTTAAGAGAGGTCCGCCGCTTCATGGGGAGCCGCTGGCTCTGCATCAGAAGCCGGATAATGCCCCCTTCAAAAAGGAAGTATGCCACGGTCACCAGAACCCCAAGGGTGAGGAAGCCGGGAGTCAGGCTTTGCAGGGTGTGAAACACGTTGCCGAACTGCCGGTTGAATACGCCGAAAAGCACCACCGCAACGATGGTTGCGATGATGTAAAGCATTCCCCATGGAATCTTTTTCCGCTTTGCCTTTTGTTCTTCCATGACGCTCTCCGAGCATATTTTTTCACTTTTATTGTACCATATAAAAAGAAAAAATCCAGTATAGAAGCCTGCGAAAGCTTCTCCTGCCAATGGGAACGAGATTTTCTGCCCTTGGCCTCCCTCTGACGAGGGAGGTGGCACGGCGAAAGCCGTGACGGAGGGAGAGAAAATGATGGCCTATACTTTCGGCGGTGTATGCAGCTTTGTTAAAGGCTCATAAGGGCTCTCTCCCTCAGTCAGCTACGCTGACAGCTCCCTCATCAGAGGGAGCCTAAGATCAAGGGCAGCACCCCCACCCGTGCCTCTCCTGACAGGGGAGGCTAATGAGATATTGACTTCATTATAATAAGCGCTGAAAGCGCAAACTGGGCAAGGCAAGTTTAATTCCATAATATCCGCCGCTCTTTGCGGATATTGTACCACGCCGGAACTCAATTTACAAACTATCCGAAGAATTTCACGGTAAAAATGGAGAAGGCAACGGCCGCGGCATCCCCCAGAAGGGCGGCAGGAACGGTCCAGCGGAGCTTTTTATAGCCGCAGGCTCCAAAATACACCGCCACGGCGTAAAAGGTGGTCTCTGTGGCGGAGGAAAGCACCGAGGCGATCTTCCCCGTTTCGCTGTCGGGGCCGAACTGCTCCAGCAGGGTCAGCGTATAGGCCGAGGAACCGCTGCCGGAAATGGGCCGCAGCAGGGCCAGAGGCACAAGCTCCGGAGAAATGCCCAGGGCGTCGGTGACCGGCTGGGCCAGGGCGCAGATCATGTCCAGAAGTCCGGAGGCCCGTACCATGGTCACCGCCACGATCAGGCCGATCAGGGTGGGCAAAATGCGCATCGAGGCCTGTAGGCCCTCCCTGGCCCCGTCCAGAAAGGCGTCGAACACATCCACATTTTTGAAAAAACCAAACACCACGATGATCCCAATGAGAAAGGGCATAGCCGCCCCGCCGATCTGTTCCATTTTCTCACTCCCTGTCTCCTATTACCCATTGTGCTCACAGATTTTGCAGAAGATCACGGAGACCAGCAGGGAGGCCAGAGAGGTGATCCAGATCTGGGGCAGGACGCCGAAGGGCGCGGCGCTGCCGCAGGAGCTGCGCATGGCGGCCATGTTCACCGGCAAAAGCTGGAGGGAAGCCGTGTTGAGCACCACAAACAGGACCATGCCCTTTGTGGGCGTATCTCCCCCGTTTTTCTCCGCCATGGACTGCATGGCCGCCAGCCCAAGAGGCGTGGCCGCATTGCCCAATCCAAGAAAATTCGCGGAGATGTTCATGCAGATTTTCCCCTTGATCTCCGGTTCCTGCCGGTATTCCGGAAACAGCCGGTCGATGACTGGGGAAAGGGCCTGGGCCAGAAGATCGGTAAGACCGCTGCGCTCGGCGATTTTCAGAAAGCCCAGCCAGGCGCACATGCTGCCCAGCAGAAAAATGGACAGCTCCACCGCCTGCCCGGAGCCGTCCATCACCGCCGCGGACAGCTCCCCCATCCTGCCGTTTGCCAGGGCGCAGACCACGCTGAGGGCGATCATCCCGAACCAGATGAAATTTAACACGGGACTCCTCCATTCCTCCCTTGACTTTGCAGGGAAAATTGATTATTTTATTAGTTGAGAAATTACTTGTTGAAAGGATAGATGAATATGCTGTTTGGAAACAAGATTCTGGATTATTGGGACGACATTCTCAGGGACCTGGCCGCGGTCATTGCCATTCCCTCTGTGGCGACTCCCACGGAAGGCCCCCACCCCTTCGGCGACAACTGCGCCAAAGCGCTGGATACCGTGCTGGGCCTGGCAGAGAGCTATGGCCTAAAAACGAAAAACGTGGACTACTACGCCGGTCATGCCGAGTACGGCGAAGGCCTGGAAAACGCGGTGGTCATGGCTCACATCGACGTGGTCCCCGCCGGCGAGGGCTGGGAGACCGATCCCTTCACCATGGTCATCGACGGCAATAAAGCCTATGGCCGGGGCGTAGCTGACGACAAGGGCGCGGCCATTGTGGCCCTCCACTGCCTGCGGGCCCTGAAGGACGCAGGCGTTCCCGCCAAGCGGAAGCTGCGGGTCATTTTTGGTTCCGCCGAGGAAATCGGCATGGCGGACATGGGCCACTATTTTGAACAGGAGCAGCACCCGGACATGGGCTTTACGCCCGATTCCGGCTACGGCATCTGTCACTGCGAAAAGGGTATTCTGAACTTTGAGATCAGCTGCAAAAACGATTCTCCCGTGATCAGGAGCTTTTCCGCCGGTATTGTGCCCAACGCCGTACCCAGCAAGGCGGTCTGCCAGGTGGCATGTACCCCGGCGGAAACGGAAGCCCTCTGCCGGGCGGCGGAGAAATCGGAAATCGACATTTCCGTTGCCGCGCTTTCCGGCGGCGCGTCCCTGCTGGCCACGGGCAAGGCCTCTCACGGCGCCTTTCCCCAGGGGGGCAAGAACGCCGCTTCCTATTTGATCCAGCTGCTGGGAGAGGTGTTTGGCGACAGGATCGGAACCTTCTTCCGGTTTGCCCGGGAGAAGATCGGCCTGACCTACGACGGGAGCCGGATCGGCGTCGCCATGAGCGACGAGGCCAGCGGGCCTCTCACCTTCAACCTGGGCATCGTCCAGGCGGACGCTCAGGAATGCCGCCTGGTGGTGGACATCCGGTATCCCGCCACCAAAAAGGGGCCTGACATCATTGCCGTTCTGGAGAAGGCCGCCGAAGAAGGCGGCGTCACCTTTACCCTGCTGTCCGACGCCAAGCCCATGTACCTGCCCAAGGAGAGCAAGCTCATCACCCTGCTTTCCGGCGCGTACCAGGACGTCACCGGCGAGGAGTGCACCATCTTTGCCATGGGCGGCGGCACCTATGCACGACAGATGTTTGACAAGGGCGTGGCCTTTGGCCCCGGCTTCCCCCAGGACGGGGATTCCCATGAGCACGACGTGGGAGAGTGTGTCAATCTGGACAGCCTGAAGCTCCACGCCCAAATCTGCCTGGAGTCCATGTACCGGATGCTGACCGCCGATTGATACCATCTGGCAAATTCCTATGAACGCTCCGGCCCGGATATGTCCGCAGTGGAGCTATAAAAACTTGAGAGAGGAGAATTATGATGAAAAAGAAGCTTTTACTTGCCATCTGTCTGGTGCTGGTATTGGGAATTGGTATTTCTGTTGCCATATTCTCCGCCAGCGGTGAGAAAACAGATACCAGCGGTGAGAAAACAGATGATACCATAAGAGATTTGCGTGCTGCTGCACAGGCGTATAAACAGCTTTGTGACGCAGATATTTCCTTCGATATAGATATTTTTGGTTCCGATGGCCATGCGATTGTAGGCTACTACAAGGAGATCCCCATCACCAGAGATCAGGTTATTTACAAACAGGCATGGGATCGGGCTCAGCGAAAATTCGATGATCCAACCTGGCGAAACCCGGAAAAAACGGAAAAGGAGCTCATTTTTGAAGTAGCGAAAGATTTATATACGATAGAGCAGGCCAAAGATTTGGGACTTTACCCCTCCGAGGAGGAGATGAAAGAAGCTTTTGTTTCTGAGACGGAATCATTCCAGAAGAAACTGGAAGAGAATCTGGAACTATGCTCACAAATCGGATATACTCAGGACGAATTGATTGCATGGATGACCCAGCAAAGAATTGAAAGCATGGCTAAAACTAAGTTCATGGGTCAAGTATTGACATCTTTTTTGGAAGATCAGGAGGTTGAAGATGAAGTTTTAGCGGAATTGGTTCAGGCGTTTGTAGCGAGAGAGGAGGGCACTGACCTGCTATTAACAACCGAAAAACTCATTGACCGCTATTTGACCTTACAGGTAGGGGATCAAATCACCTATGTCAATGAGGATGCTGGTGAAGAGAGCAATGTCGTTCCGGAGTGATACTATCAACGAATAGAATGAAAGGTATCCATCCTTGTTCCATAGTCAATGCGGTTTAAGTTGCTATCGTTCTTTCTATAAATCTATCTGGTAATTGTTCTACCGAATCAGATTCTTCTCCGTGCCCGGATATGTCCGGTATCAAAAGAGCGCCTGCTGAGAAGCAGGCGCTCTTTTGTTTGATTTAAGGCAACGCCGCACAATTCTAAGTGCCAGATTGCGTCGGCAAATTTTTCGTCAGATGAGACAAAAACCGGAGGCCATACTTTGTGTATGGCCGAGGATTTTTGCAAAATATGACGGGAAATTTGCAAGCAAGATGGTGCTTAAGGCGTTAGCCGTGAATTGTGCGGTGTTGCCTTAATCTTTCCGCTCGTCCTCGTTGCCGTAGCACTCCCGGAATCTGGCCGCAAAGGCCGGAGGCTCCCCATGGACATACAGGTGGGAAGTGTCGCCGAAGCCGTTTAGGCGGAAGGAGGCGATCCCCTCCCGGCGTTCCTCGGTAATCACCGTGGTCACGGAGGTGGGAGCCGCGCAGAAATTGTGCCACAGCACCATGGGAGAAATCCCCAGCAGATGGCTGAGAAGCACGCATTCTACCCCAAAATGGCAGAACAGCACAATGGTGTCGTTGTTTCCCTCCACCACCCGGTAGAGATGGCCCTCCCGTTTATAGCCGTGGCGCTCCAGCAGCTCGTCCAGACTGCCTGTCACCCAGTCATACTGCTCCCGGACGCCCTCCATGACCTCCGGCTGATCCCAGCCGTCGGGCTGGTAAAACTTATCCTCGGCGGTCCAGTCCTGGGGCAGCCAATCCCAGGGGATAAACTTGTGGTCTGTCACGTCCGGCCGCCAGATGAGCGCACAAAATTCCCGGAGCCAGGGGCATTCCTCGGCGGTGCGGCCTGTCTTTTTCAGCGTACAGGAGGCGGTATCCTTCGCCCTGCCCAGAGGAGACACATAAAAGGCCTTCACGTCCAGGGCAGCCAGACGCTCCGCCAGATATTCCGCTTCCCGCCAGCCCTTTTCCGTCAGCGAGTCAACGCTGTAGTCCGGGTCTCCGTGCCGGACGATCAAGATTTTCACAAGGATTCCTCCCCTATATAGTTTCTCTCACGGTTCTCCACAGCTGGAAATGATCGATAAAGATTGCATTTACAGCACACATTCCAGCTGGCAATCAAAGGGTTCCTTTTCCACATGCTCCCGGCTATACTCTCTGGCTTCCACGCATCCCATGCTTTTGTAAAACGCCTGGCTCTCCACTGCGGAATGAGCGGAAAGATACAGCTTCTCCGCCCCATGTTCCTTTGCCCAGGATTTCGCCGCGGCAAAAAGGGTTTTGCCGATCCCGCACCTTCGCCGGTCCTCCGAGACGTGGAGGTTCGTCAGATCCAGATATTGCCGCGATGTTCCGAAAGCCCGGCCTGTCACGGAAACAAAGCCTTTCAGTTGACCGTCGCAAAAGGCCGCATACACAAAGCCGCCGGAACGGGCCGTTTCCCGAAGCTCCGCGATCAGTGTTTGATATTCTTCTTCCGTCCAGTCGTCAACAAACGGATCGGGCCGTATGACCCATTCCCCGTGATCCCTGCGCCAGCAGTCCGTTACGACCTGCCGCCGTATAAAGTGCCGAAACAAATCTCGGCATATTTCAGCTTCCGTCAGTGTTCTATATGTTATCATTCGGTCCACCTTGATAAAATCCGGTTTGTCCAACGCAGGCTCAAATCCTGCTCTCATTCAAGCCAAAAACAAACGGAGGTCTTTCGACCTCCTTTTGTTTTTGGTCGAGGCGATCAGGACGCATAACGTCTGCGGCGTTATGCTTGGATTTTCCACAGGAAAATCCTCTTATTAAAACGCAGGTTCAAATCCTGTTCTCATTCAGGCCAAAAACAAACGGAGGTCTTTCGACCTCCTTTTGTTTTTGGTCGAGGTGACAGGATTTGAACCTGCGACTTCTACGTCCCGAACGTAGCGCTCTACCAAACTGAGCCACACCTCGTAAAAAACGGCCTCGGCACATCAAGCCCGAGGCCGTTTTGGCAGCGGTACCAGGATTTGAACCCAGACAAACAGAGTCAGAGTCTGCTGTGCTACCATTACACAATACCGCTTTGTTGCCGTTCATCAAACAGCAACAATTATTATACCCAAATTTCGGAGGTTGTCAAGAGAAAAAGAAAATTTTCTCTCTCTTTTTTTACCGCTTGTTTACCCGCATAGCTCCTGAGGTGGTGGAGAAGGAAAGCTTCGCCTCTCCTGAGGAATACAGCGCAGTACCCGACTTTCCCGTGCTGCCCGTGGTGGGAAACTCCGAGGAAAAGCTGCCGGAAACGCTGGAATAATGCGCTTCAAAGCCCGGATTTTCCGGGATCGCCAGGGTCAGGCTGCCGGAGACGGCGTTCATGCTTGCCTCTGCGGGACAGGCGTCCAGCTCCGCCAGCAGCGGCGCGGAAATGGAATTGGCCTCCAGATTTTCAGCGCTGCCGGTATAATGCAGGTCCCCGGACACCGTATTCAGCCCTACCTTCTCCGCTTTGACACCCAGGCAGGTGATGGGACCGGAGGTAGTGTTGGCGGTGAAGCGTTCAAAGCTGCCCACCCCCAGCTCCAGGGCGCCAGAGGTGGTAGACACCTCGCCTTCCGTACCGCTGATCCGGGAAAGCTTCAGATCGCCGGAGGCTGTGGAAAGCTCCACCTTTTCCGCCGAAAGGCCGGACGCCGTAATATTGGCGGAAGCCGTAGAGCATTTCAGGGTCTCCCAATTCTCCAGGGCGCTCCGGGGCACCTGAACCGTCAGATTTTTGGTCTTTCGCGAAAACAGGCTGAAATTCAGCAGGCTTTTGTTCCATTTAATCTCCAGCACGCCGCCAGAGGAGGAAAAGCTCAGCTCATCCCCTTCTTTCAGCTCAGAGGTGCAGGCTTCCTCAATCACCACGCTGCTGCCGCTGCCTGTTTTGATCTCCACATTGCCCGCCATCCAGTCGATGTCCAGACCTGTCAGAGCGCGATCCTCCAGGTCCCAGGTATAGGTATACCGGTATTTCCCATCCTCGCGGACAGGCTCGCCTTTGCTTTGCCGGTAGAGCCGCTCCAGGCCAAAGCCCTCGCTGCGAAGGCCGATGGCCAGAATGGCGCTGAGAAAGACCACTGCGATGGAACAGGCAACTATAGTAAAGACCGCCTTCTTTTTCATAACTCATTCCCGCCTTCTCATTTGTTGTTGGGGTCACTGAGCATCAGCACGGACTTGATGATCCCGTCCACCGCCGGGGCGATGAGGAACAGCACCCAGGTGATGTGCCATTTGCCGGTGCCGAAGCTCAGAACGAAATAGAGGGCCAGCACCAGAGGCCAGTACGCGGAGCGGATGGACTTCAAAAGCTGCTTGCGGGAGTCGTTTTTATACTGCCACTGGCGGAAATCCTGAACCACATTGGCAGGGACCGCGCCCTTTTTCGGCTTGGTCATATGGTTGAAAATCAACAGTCCGGTGGCAGCTGCGATCATCAGGAAAAACAGGAGCATCCCCACTCCCGGCTGGTCTACGATGCTCAGCGCGATCAAAGGGGCAGGGCTGAAAATGTACATCATCACTGCGCCGGCAGTGGTGATCGCTCGCCTTTTGGCGTCGTCTGCCGGGGGATAATAGATCGGCTGCTGCTGGACCGGATCGTCCCCCAGGCCGTCAAAGAGCTCCCGGACGTCGCCGATGCTCATCACCGTCAGGTTATAGGCCTCCTCAGGGCTTTTGCCCTCCTCCAGCAGGGCGCGGTATTTGTCCAGCAGGTTCTGGGTCAGCTCCACCTTCAGCTCATAGGCCTTCTGGGTGTGGGGAGCGTTCTGGAAAAGCTCGTCAACATATGCTCTGATATTGTATTCCATATTCGGTTCCTCCTCAATTCTGTGCGGGACGGATCAGCGTTTCGATCAGGGCCTTGGACCGATCCCATTCCGCCAGCATACTGTAATAGGTCTGCACTCCCGCCTGGGTGATGGAATAGTACCGCCGCCGGGCGCCGGTATTTTCATCTCCCCAGTAAGAGGTGATCAGCCCCATCTGCTCCAACCGCCGGAAGGCGGTGTACAGGGTGGCCTCCTTCAGCTCATACTCGCCGCCGGTCATCAGCTCGATAGCCCGGTTGATCTTGTAGCCGTAATTGTCGCCCTGCATCAGCTGGGCCAGAATAATGGTATCCGTATGACCCCGAATCACATCGGATGCAATGGACATGGAATCACCTCAACTTTCGTACCAACTATATCACTATATACATCACCTGTCAAGGTATTCTTTCAAAAAATATACTTAATTTGCTTTTGAGAATAGAAATTGACGTCCTGAGAAGGAAAAAGTCGTTGTACTCAGTCAAATAATCTGGTATAATGTTTATTATATACAATTTGCCTTGAACATCTCTTTGATCACAGCATGGACAGGAGGGGATACAGTGATCTACTACACCATTGTATTTTTGTGTATGGCGGGACTGTTCCTCAGCCTGTTGACCGACCGCTTCCGCCTGTGGACCACCCTTGGCGCCGCGGGAGTGGTCTATCTCCTCTCCCTGGTCATCGCCCTCTTTCTGCGGGGGCAGGCGGAGGACCCGGCAGCGGTGGGACAGCTCCCCTGTGTGCTTGGGGTCCTGCTGTTTTTTGCCGCTTCCCTGTTTTTATACGTCAACAATCTGCTGCAAAAGCTGTTTGTGGCCCTGCTTGCCCTGAGCGGCTATGCTTTTCTGGAAGCCCTCGTGCCCCAGCTTCTGGGTACGCTGCCTTTCTCCCCTGCCGGGGCTCCCGGCGGAGCCGTTTCCGTGCTGGTTTTTCTTCTGTTTTATCTGCTTCTGGCCCTGTGCCTGTACCGTCCCATGCGCCATTACAGCGACCGGGGCGTTTCCGGCTTTCTGGTGGGTATGTGCCTGCTGCTGGTTTTCCAGTACATTCTGTGCCTGGGCAAACTGGACTTCCTGTTCCGGGCCGTCGTTCCGGCGGCGCGGCTGCTGCTGGCCACGGCCCTGTACCTGCTGCTGATCTTCTGCTTCCGCTCCCTGTACCACGCAGGACAATTTCGGGAAAAGAGCACCTGGGCGGCGGCCCAGGAACGGATGCTCCAGCTGGAGGCCGGCAATTTTGACGACACCATGGCGGCGGTCCGGGAGGTCCGGATGGCCCAGCGCACCGGGGAATACGCCCTGGATACCGTCAGCGTCCTGCTGGCGGACGGCTATGAGGAAAAGGTCCCCCAGTACATCGCCCAGGCCAAGCGAAACAGTGCCGCAAACCCCATCCTGGCCCGGCGGCACAGCAATCCCCACATTGACGCGGTGCTGGCGGCAAAGGCCGCTTTCGCCGCCCAGAACAAAATTTCCTTCGAGGCCAATGTTGCCCTGGGGAATGGGCTGCTCACCGCTGACGAGATCTGCGTCATTCTCAGCGAAATGCTGACCAGGGCCTGCCGGGAAGCCGCCAGGTATGACGGGCCCCGGAAGGTGCGGCTCACCGTTTCCCCCACCGAGCGTTCCCTGCGCTTTGAGGTGCAGTATTCCGGCGGCATCCAGGAGCCGGAGCCCTTTACCCTGAAGGGAAAGAACCTTTCCGATGTGCTTGCCTGGCTGCTGGATGAAACCCCCGGCAGGGACGATCTCCGGGGTCTGGAGGAAGCAGGGAGCATCGTCAGCCGGTACGGGGGCAAGCTGTCCGTTTCCGGCGCCGGAGACGAGACCATTTTGCAGGCTCAGCTGCGCTTTTAGTTTTAGCCGGATGACGCCAGCTGGAACCCAGCTTGAACGTACATAAAACTGTTCAAACTGTTCCTGAAAATTATTCACGAAAGGATCGATCGCAATGAACCATAGAAAGGTCACCCCGGACATTCTGGACGCCTTTGGGCTGCTGCCGACGCCTCCCGCCCCCATCGAGAGCGGGCACATCAACGACACCTTTTTGGTGAAGGCCCCGGAGGGAGATTTCATTCTCCAGCACATCAACCGCTATGTATTCCCCAATCCGGAAAACATCATGGAAAATGTGGTGGGGGTCACGGAATTCCTCCGGAAAAAGATCATAGAGCGGGGCGGTGATCCCCGCCGGGAGACCCTGACCGTGCGCAGCACGGTGGACGGCCACCCCTTCTATCAGGACGAGACCGGCGAATACTGGCGGGTCACCGGCTTCATTGCCGGCGCTTCGTCCCACGAGACCCCGGAAAATCCGGAAATGCTCCAGGAGGCCGGTTACGCCTTCGGCAATTTCATGAGTATGCTAGCGGACTACCCCGCCGACAAGCTTCACGAGATCATCCCCAATTTCCACAACACGCCCAAGCGGTTCCAAAACTTGATGAATGCTGTGGGCCGGGATGAATTTGACCGCCAGGCCTACGTGGCGGAGGAGATCGCCTTTGCAAGGGCTCGGGAAAAGGACTGCGGCCTGCTGATGGAACTGCTGCGCAAGGGCCGGCTTCCCCTCCGCGTCACCCACAACGACACCAAAATGAGCAATATCCTGCTGGACGACACCACCGGCAAGGCGGTGTGCGTCATCGACCTGGACACGGTCATGCCCGGCCTGACCGCCTTTGATTTCGGCGATTCCATCCGGGCCGGGGCCAGCACCGCGGCCGAGGATGAGACCGACCTTTCCAAGGTTCATTTCGACCTGGACCGTTTTGAGGCCTACACCAAGGGCTTTCTGACCGCCGCCGGAAGCGCCCTGACCGACACCGAGCTCCGCACCCTTCCCGACGGCGCGAAGCTCATGACGCTGGAGGTGGGCATCCGTTTCCTGGAGGACTATCTCCGGGGCGATGTGTACTTCCGCACAGCCTATGCCACCCACAACCTGGACCGGGCCAGGAACCAGTTCCACCTGGTGGCGGAAATGGAACAGCACCGGGCGGAAATGGATGAGATCGTTCAGAAATACGCCAAAGGCTGAACAAGCCTCGGGAAAAGATGTCAAACAGAAAGTCCCGCCCTCTTTTCGGAGGGCGGGACTCTGTGTTTCCTGCGGTTAAACTCTCTTGACGCCGAGGCTGACCGCTTCGCCGTTGACGTCCCAATCGGCGGTATAGCCCTCCAGAGCGCCGTAATGGACGGCTTCGCCCAGCACGTCGCCCAGGATGGAATCCTCATGCTTTCTGAAAATTTCCGCCAGGCGCGGGCTGTTGTCCAGATAGACCTCGATGTGATCGGTGACCACAAAACCGGCGTCCTTCCGCATGGTCTGAAGCTTGGAGACCATCTCCCGGACGAAGCCCTCCTCGATGAGCTCCTCGGTGAGGGTCGTGTCCAGCACCACGGTGAGGCCCCGGTCCGTCACGGAGGTAAAGCCCTCCCTCTGGGCGGTCTCGATCAAAAGCTCCTCCGCGGTCAGGCTCACCTCGCCGCCGGGCAGGGCCAGCTTCAGGCAGCCGGTTTCATCCAGCTCCCGCTTTGCGGCGGCGCCGTCCAGGTTTTGCAGGGCGTTCCGGATGTCCCCGATCTGCTTGCCGTACTTCTGGCCCAAAAGCCGCAGCTGGGGCTTGAAGGTAAAGGCCACGAACTGGGACATATCGCCAAGGAACTGGATCTCCTTCACATTGAGCTCCTGCTGGATGATGTGCCGGTACAGCTCTCCCAGGCCGGAATCGGCGTCGGTATACAGGGTCCGGAGGGGCTGGCGGTTCTTCCGGTTGGAGAGGTTCCGGGCCGAGCGGCCCAGCGTGACGATCTTCAGCACCTCGTCCATATCCTTTTCAAGCCCCTTGTCCACCCGGCTCTCGTCGCAGACCGGGAAGGAGCAGAGATGCACGCTGACGGGGGCGGTTTTGTCCAGGCTGCACACCAGGTTCCGGTAGATCTCCTCGCTCATGAAGGGCGCCATGGGCGCGGCGGCCCTGGCAATGGTGACAAGTGCCGTATACAGCGTCATATAAGCTGCTGTCTTATCCTCTGTCTCGCCATGGGCCCAGAACCGTTCCCGGCTCCGGCGGACATACCAGTTGCTCATCTCGTCCACGAAGTTTTCCAGCACCTTGGCGGCCTCCGGCACCCGGTAGGCGGAAAGGTTCTCGTCCACGGCCCTTACGGCGGTGTTCATCCGGGACAGCAGCCAGCGGTCCATGACCGTCAGCTGGCAGTCCTTCAGGTCGTATTTGGAAGCGTCAAATTCGTCAATATTGGCGTAGAGCACGAAGAAGGCATAGGTGTTCCACAAGGTGGAGAAGAATTTCTTCTGACCCTCCACCACAGCCTTTTCATGGAAGCGGCTCGGCAGCCAGGGGGCGGAATTGGTATAGAAATACCAGCGGAGAGAGTCCGCGCCGAATTTTTTCAGAGCCTCCATGGGATCCACGGCATTGCCCTTGGACTTGGACATCTTCTGGCCGTTCTCGTCCTGGACCAGGCCCTGGACCAGCACGTTCTTATAAGGGGCCCTGTGGAACAGCAGGGTGGAAATGGCCAGCAGAGAGTAGAACCAGCCTCGTGTCTGGTCCACGGCCTCGGAGATGAAGTCCGCCGGGAACTGCTGCTCAAACAGCTTCTGATTCTCAAAGGGATAGTGATATTGGGCGAAGGGCATGGAGCCGGAATCGAACCAGCAGTCGATCACCTCCGGCACCCGGTGCATCTGCCTGCCGCAGTGGGGGCAGGTGATGGTCACCTGATCCACGTAGGGGCGGTGCAGCTCAATGTCCTCCGGGCAGTTGGGAGACATTTCCTTAAGCTCCGCAATGCTGCCCACGGCGTGGCGGTGTCCGCACTCGCACTCCCAAATGTTCAGGGGCGTGCCCCAGTAGCG
>CAZRLJ010000039.1:0-2552 GCA_964600905.1 uncultured Acutalibacter sp.
GCCGGGATTCCCGGTAAGGATGGAAAGGCGAGGTAAGAGCTCACCGGCGCACGGGAGACTGTGCGGCCCTGTAAACCCTATCCGGAGCAACACCGTGGAGGAACAGCATTCATTTGCAAGCGCGCCCTGCGCGTTCCGAGGAGGTGGCGTGAGCCTGCTGGCAACGGCAGGCCAAGATAGATGACTGTTCAAGACAGAACCCGGCTTACAGACTTGGTCACATGAAAAAAGCAGAGAAGGCTTTTGAGCCCCCTCTGCTTTTCTTTCTCCCTAAAATGGTGAAAAAACCTGTCTTAAAGCTCCAAATTTTGTTTGATTTCCATTTTGGCTCTTGCAAATGATCAGCCGTTAAGGTATAATCGCGTTGAGTATTGGGTACAGGATGCCCAAAAGAGGAGTTGTGTTTTTATGAAGGTTGCTGTCATCGGCTGCGGTACCATTGCCAACGCAGCCCACATTCCGTCTTATTTGAACAATCCCGAGGCGGAGATCAAGTATTTCTGCGACATCATCCCTGAGCGCGCTCAGGCTGCCGTGGAAAAGTACGGCTGCGGCACTGCCGTGGTGGACTATCACGATGTGCTGAAGGATCCCGAGGTAGAGGCAGTGTCCGTCTGCACGCCCAACAATGTTCATGCGCAGATCGCCATTGACGCTCTCCGGGCCGGGAAAAACGTGCTGTGTGAAAAGCCTGCGGCCCGGGTGTATTCCGAAGCTCTGGAAATGCAGAAGGCCCAGCATGAGACCGGCAAGGTCCTGAACATCGGCGTGGTCAACCGCTTTAACGACAGTGTGAACCGCATCAAGCGGTACATTGACGAAGGAAAGCTGGGCAATATCCATCATGTCTATGTGAGCTTCCGCGCCCATCGTTCTATTCCCGGCCTGGGCGGCGCTTTCACCACCAAGGCCATCGCCGGCGGCGGCGCTCTTATCGACTGGGGCGTTCACTATCTGGATATTGTCATGTATTGCTGCGGCGATCCCAAGGTCAGAACCGTTACCGGCGAGACCTTCTGCAAGCTGGGCAAGGACATGGAAAACTATGTGTATAACAGCATGTGGGCAGGCCCGCCAAAGTATGATGGCGTGTACGACGTGGACGATTCCGTCACCGCGCTGATCCGCACCTCCGGCCCCGTGATCACCGTAAACGGCGCTTGGGCCCAGAACATCGGCGAAAACGAGCAGTACATCGACTTCATGGGGGATAAGGCGGGAATCCGTCTCCATTACGGCAGCGACTTCACCGTATACACCACGGAGAACGGCGCCCTTGTGGACTACACCCCCAAATTCGCCATGCGGGATCATTTCCAGAACGAGATCGACGCCTTTATCAACTGCATCAAGACAGGGAAAAAGCTGCCCTCTCATATCGACACCGTGATCATCACCGCTCAGATGATGCAGGCCATTTATGATTCCGCCGAGCAGCACCACGAGATCGACCTGGCCTGAGGCAGCTATGACAGAAGATACCGGAAAGGCGCGGAAGTTTCTGAACCGTGTCCGGCAGCTGGCGTCGGAGTATGACCTGGACTTTTTCATTGTCACAGAGGGCGCCAGCGCCATCAGCAGCCGGGGCACCCCGGCGGTAGACCACGCTCGCCGCTGTCATGAGGATTGGGAGCGGCAGCACCATATTGACCCTGAGCACGATTGGAGCAAAGAATAAGCTGAGAGGAGAATTTGTAAATGTATCCATTTTCTATTGGAGTAATGCTCGATTCCTTCCGCACGGATGTTGCCACTGCCCTGGACAAGGCCCAGGCTCTGGGCGCAAAGGGCATTCAGGTGTACGCCACAAAGGGGGAGATGTCCCCGGAACAGATGACCGCTGAAAAGCGCCGGGAGTTCCTGAAGGCAGTGAAGGATCACGGTCTGGTAATTTCCGCCCTTTGCGGCGACATTGGCAGATTCGACGATCCGGCCATCAATCCCGGACGGATTGAACAGTCTAAACGCATTATGGACCTTGCCATGGATCTGGAGACGAATGTGGTCACCACACACATCGGCGTTGTGCCCCAGGACCCTGCCCATCCCCGTTACGCTGTCATGCAGGACGCCTGCGGTCAGCTGGCCGCTTATGCCGACAGCATGAAGGCGCATTTTGCCATCGAAACCGGCCCTGAGACCGCTGTTACCCTCAAGGGCTTTCTGGACGGCCTGCATTCCACCGGTGTTGCGGTCAACCTTGATCCGGCCAACTTTGTCATGGTCACAGGAGACGATCCGGTCCAGGCGGTCTATACGCTGAAGGATTATATTGTCCACACCCACGCAAAGGACGGCCATCGGAACTATTACCGCGATCCAGATGTGGTCTACGGCCTGGTGGAAGAGGAGATGCTGGCCTCGCCCTCCTTTATTGAGCTTCCCCTGGGCGAGGGGGATGTGGATTTCCCCAATTATCTGAAGGCCCTTCATGAGATTGGCTTTACCGGCTTCCTGACCATTGAGCGGGAAGTGGGGAACGATCCGGAAAAGGACATCGGCGCCGCCGTGAAATTCTTGGAAAACCTGATTCGCTGATTGGCTGCAAAAAA
>CAZRLJ010000039.1:2652-17620 GCA_964600905.1 uncultured Acutalibacter sp.
TGCAAAAAAGGTTGTAAAATAGAAGATGATGTGCTAAGCTGTTCAAGGTTTTAAGGAATTCATAAAGGCAATAAAGGGGTCGTTTCCATGGAGGAAGAAAAGGCATCATTTCATTTGCGCTCGTTTTTGAGCCCGGACCATTTGAAGTCCTTCGCGCTGGTAAACCTGGGTGTTTTGCTCATGTCCCTGGGCGTGTATTTCTTTAAGTTTCCCAACAAATTTGCCACCGGCGGCGTGACGGGTATTTCCATCATTCTCAACAGCGCGTTTCCCATGGTATCCCAGGCCACCTTCATGTCCATTGTCAATATTGCCCTGCTGATTGTAGGCTTTCTTGTGCTGGGCAGGGATTTCGGCCTGCTGACCACCTATTGCAGTGTGATGTTTTCCTTTCTCACCTGGCTGCTGGAGCGGATCTATCCCATGTCGGCGCCTTTTACTGACGAGCCGCTGCTGGAGCTGGCCTTTGCCATGATGCTGCCTGCCGTGGGCTCCGCGCTGATGTTTAATCACAACGCCTCCAGCGGCGGAACGGACATTATCGCCATGATCTTGAAGAAATATACCGCCATCGGAGACATCGGCAAGGGCCTTTTCATCAGTGACAGCCTGATCGCCGCTTCTTCTTTTTTCTTCTTTGGAATCAAAACGGGAATGTTCTCTTTGCTGGGCCTGTTTCTCAAGGCCTTTGTAGTGGATTCTGTGATCGAAAGCATCAACCTGTGCAAGTATTTTTCCATCGTCACCTCAAAGCCTGATGAGCTCTGCGCCTTTATTATCCACGACCTGAACAGAAGCGCCACCGTTTTGGACGGCGAGGGTGCCTATTCCCATCAGGACCGGAAGGTAGTCATGACCGCCTGCAAAAGGGGAGAGGCCATTAAGCTGCGGCAAAAGTCCAAGGAGATCGACCCCCATTCCTTTATGTTTATCACCAATACCAGCGAAATCATCGGAAAAGGCTTTCGTTCCGAGTAAATTTTTTATTCTGCTTTTCGGCGGGCTTTTGCCCGCTTTTTCTTTTTTGGTAGGAAAACTGGTTCCTCCGAACTTGAAAATCAGCCCGCTCGCTCCCAGAAAAAAATTGAAAAATGGGACACACTGTGCTATCATAAAGAAAAATAGGAAATCATGGAAAGGGCGGTATGCTCTGTGGAGCCGACAGCACAAAATCCCTATCAGGAGCAGTTTATCTCAATTTTTCAGGAGTATGTCACCCGGGAGGGGAGCGACCGGCTTCTTTCCTGGTTGGGAACCACGGATTTCTTTACCGCCCCCGCCAGCACGAAATTCCATTGCGCCTGCGAATCCGGCCTGGTTATGCACAGCCTGAATGTATACAGGGTGCTGCGGGAAAAATATTTCGAGGAAGACGACAGTGAGGAAAGCTTTGCCCTTTGCGGCCTTCTTCACGACATTTGCAAGGCCCAATTCTATAAGGTCTCCACGCGGAATGTGAAAAATGACGAGACCGGCGTATGGGAAAAGAAGCCCTACTACTCCATTGAGGACGCTTTCCCTTACGGCCACGGGGAAAAATCCGTATATTTGATCGAGCGCTTTGTCCGCCTGAAGCCAGCGGAGGCCATGGCCATCCGTTGGCACATGGGCGGCTTTGACGAGGCGGCGAAGGGCGGCAGCTTTGCTGTCAGCGCAGCCTACGACCGGTATCCGCTGGCGGTGAAGCTCCATCTGTCTGACCTGGAGGCCACCTATCTGCGGGAGCATGGAACCTCTGAGGTCCGTCACTGACTATTTGTTTTCCTGAGAGGATAAAGCTATGGACGCCATTGTCACTTACGATCTCAATAAGCAGTACGGAAAAACCAGCGCCCTCCGGGGGATGAATCTGATCGTCCCGGAGGCTGGCACCGTTGCCTGTATCGGCGAAAGGGACAGCGGGAAAACCACGCTGATCCGGCTGCTGTCTGGCCTTTGCCGCCCCACCTCCGGGGAATGCAGCGTGCTGGGGATTTCTCCCTACTATGAGACCGGAAAGCTTCATTCTGTGGTTGGCACCGTGCTGGGCACTGCCAAGCTCTATGAAAACATGACCCTGGCAGAAAACATGCTTTTCTTTGCCGGCGTCAATGGGGTAGAGGAAAATGACGCTCTGGAGCGCATGTCCCTGCTTCTGCATAAGCTGGGGATCTGGGAAGAACGGGATGAAAAGGTGGACGATCTTCCCACCCACGTGACCCGCCGGGCCTCCTTGGCCCGCGCTCTGATGCATTCTCCCAGAGTGCTGCTTTTGGACCTTCCCGATGTAGGCTTGAACCGGGAGGCCGCAGAGAGCTTCCGGGAAACCCTTTCCTATCTCGTATCTGAGGAGGGAACAACCATCTTGCTGTGTACGGAGGATGCCTCCTATGGACAGACCTTCTGCGACCGGTTCGCTTTTTTGAAAAACGGCTCCCTGTTAGCCATGGGGGACGAGGAGTACCTCCGCCGGGAATCGGGGCTTCGCTACCGGGCGATCCTTCGGCTGGGCGAGGGTGAGCGGCCTCCCAGGGGCTTCCGGCCAAGAGAGGACTGCTGGGTAAAAGAGATCGATTCCGGAAAAGAAATGCCCGACATTATTTTCAGCGCTGTGGGAAATGGAAACAGCGTGTTTGAGGCCAGGGTGGAAAAGCCCTCCCTGGAGGAAATCTATCAGGCCTGGCTTGCAGGCGGAAAACGGAGAGCAGGTGAGAAGGATGAGCAGGACGGATATGCCCCGAAGGACCCAGAGGAATACTGGAGCGCAGACGGCGCGGACGAGCTCCCGGACGGCCAGGAAGCAGACGGAGACCCGGAGACGGCAAGGGAACAGCAACCGGAATCCATCGAGACCGGAGACGCCGAAGAATAGACTGCCGCTGTTTTCCTCTGCCGAGGCAGTGCTGGTCAAAAAGGACCTCCAGGCCATCTGGAGCCGAAAGGGACTTCGGGCCCTGCTGATGGCCATCCCGCTGATCCTGGTGGTCGTTTTGCCTATTTTCTGCTTTGCCGCCATCAGCCTGCTGCCTGTGGAAAGCGTCAGAGCCCTGCCGGAAACCTTGGTCTCCCTGCTGTCTGTCGGCGACGGGGAGATAGAATACCGCACGTTTTGGATCAACACCTTTACCGTCCTGGTCTGTCCGGTGCTGTTTTTAACGGTGCCCATTCTCTGTGCCGTGGTTTCGGCCTCCTGCGCTTTTGTTGGTGAAAAAGAGAACGGGACGTTGGAAACGCTCCTGCTTTCCTCTATGGAGGCCAGAACCGTCTTTCATGCCAAGATCACGGCCTGTGTGCTGATTTCCGTGCTGATTTCCTTCCTTTCCTTTCTCGCCTTTTCCGTAACGGTCACGGTGGTGGATCTGCTGGCCTCCGCGGCGTATTTCTTGAGCTTTGAATGGCTTGTGACGCTGTTTCTGCTCATGCCGGCGATCTCTCTGTTTTCCGTTGTCTTTGTCAGCCTTACCATGGGCCGCGTCAGCAC
The DNA here is from genome assembly GCA_964600905.1 of uncultured Acutalibacter sp. GTDB lineage: Bacteria > Bacillota > Clostridia > Oscillospirales > Acutalibacteraceae > Acutalibacter. Next base: position 6,113 of record CAZRLJ010000039.1, read on the forward strand.
CTCCACAGAGGCCCTGCAGACCATGGGGTATCTACTGCTGCCGCTGACCCTGTTTTATCTTGCACAGCTTTCGGGAGCCTATCGGATCACTGTGCCGCTGCTGCTTTTGATTTCTCTGGCGCTGCTGGTCGCCGCAGTGATCCTGTTTAACCGTTCCGCCAGGAAATTTGACCCGGAGCAGCTTTTGACCCGTGATGCGGAGGAATCCATATGAAGATCGATCTGCATTGTCATACAAAATTGTCCGATGGAGCAGTGGGCATTTCAGAGCTGATCGAGCTGGCTGCTCTCCGGCAGATAGACGTACTGGCCGTCACGGATCACGACACCATGGCGGGCTGCACCCGCGCGGCTGTTCTCGGGCAGCGCCGGGGAGTCCGCGTCATCCCGGGGGTGGAGATTTCCGCCGCCGATAGATCCCGGGGAAGACGCGTCCATATTCTCTGCTACGCTCCTGAAAAACCTGAGCGGCTGGAGGGAATCCTCAAAAAGATCACAGCGGACAGAAAAGCCGCCATGCTGCTCTCCATCCGAAAGGTCATGCGGCTGTATCCGGTATCTGCGGAGATGATCTTAAGCCGCGCCCACGAATCCGTCAGCATTTATAAACAGCATGTGATGCGGGCGTTAATGGACGCCGGATATACGGATGAGATGTTCGGGGACGTCTTTCAGAAGCTGTTCCATCCCAAGTACGGACTGGCCTATACAAAAATCGACTATCCCGATGTTTTCGAAGTCCTTTCTCTGGTGCGCGGCGCCGGAGGCGCGGCCGTGCTTGCCCATCCCAGCGAGTATGACAGCATGGAGCTGTTGGAGGAACTGTGTGAGCGCGGGCTGCTCCAGGGAGTGGAGGAGAATCATCCCCGAAACAAGCCGGAGGACCGAAAAACCATTCGGGAGCTTTGCGCCCATTGGGGGCTGCCCGTGACAGGTGGCACGGATTTTCACGGGGGAAACACAAGAATCAAGAATCCCCTGGGAAGCTACTTGACAGACGAAACACAATTTGATAGATTATTAGAGGAGATCGGCTGATTGGGCAGCGTCAAAGGCTGCCCGGCCAAAATTGAAAGGGGAAATTGGTATGGAATTTTCTTATAAACCCTCCGGCGTTTGCAGCAAGCGGATCGACATAGTCCTGGACGGGGACGTTATTGAATCCGTCAAGTTTACCGGCGGCTGCCACGGCAATACCCAGGGCGTTGCCGCTCTGGCAAAGGGCATGAAGGTGCAGGACTGCATTGCGCGCTGCGAAGGGATTCGCTGTGGTTTTAAGAAGACCTCCTGTCCTGACCAGCTGGCAAAGGCGCTGAAGGAAGCGCTGGCTTCCGCTGAACAGTAAACAGGGGAGAGGGGCATGTCCCCCGGCAACAAAAGAGAAAGGGCACTGTTCTAGGGAACAGTGCCCTTTTTGCGCTTTCAGCGCAGTCGGCGTGTTCTGTTACGCTCTGCAGGATCAGCAGCAGCCGCAGTTGTTGCCGCAGCCGCAATCGTTGTTAGCATTGCCGCCGAAGTTGTTGCCGCAGCCGCAGCCACAGCACAGCAGAATGAGGACGATGATGATGATCCAAGAGCAGCCTCCGTTACCACACATAGAAGAACGCCTCCTTTCGTTTACATCCCATCATATGGCGGACCCCAAAAAGTGTTACTGAAAATGAAAAATTGAGAAAATAGAAGAAAACAAAAGAAAATCAAAGCGTTTAACGGGATAAATCCGCCACAAACTCTGGATTTGACTTTTACTGACCTTGATTTCAGAAAAAATTCGGGTATAATAAAAGTCAAAGAAAGTCAAAGACAAATTGAATGGGGATGGAACAATGAGGATCAGTGACAGTGTGGCAAATTATATTCTGGAATTGCTGCAGGAAACTAATGGCATTGCGGAGATCCAGCGAAACGAGCTGGCCAATCTTCTGGGCTGTGTTCCCAGTCAGATCAATTACGTCCTGACCTCCCGGTTCACGCCGGAGCAGGGCTATTTGGTGGAAAGCAGGCGGGGAGGCGGCGGCTATATTCGGATCACCAGGCTCCAGCTTTCCAAGCCTGATATGATCATGCACATCGTCAATGCTGTTGGCGGCAGTCTGGATGCCGGCACAGCCAGAGCCATGACGGAGAACATGGTACAAAGCGGCATTTTGCCTTTAGGGGCAGCCGATTTGATACAGGCTGCCGTTTCGGAAAAGACGCTGGCCGCGGTTCCCAAAGAGCTGCGGGACACGGTTCGGGCAGCCATCTACAAGAACATGCTTCTGGTCACCAGAACACAATAAGAAGGGAGAGATCATAATGATTTGTCAAGCCTGTGGAAAAAGAACTGCAACGACTCATATTAAGACGGTAGTGAACGGAAAATTGACAGAGTATCACCTCTGTTCGGAGTGCGCGGCGGAAAAGGGATATGGCAGCCTGTTCAGCGGCTGGGGTGCAGATTTCGGCAGTATGCTGGGTGGTTTGATGGGCGGCGGACGCCGCCGGGAGGAGCAGGTCCTCCGCTGCGGAAAATGCGGCTCCACCTTTGATGAAATTTCCCGTACGGGAAAGATCGGCTGCGCGGAATGCTACAAGACCTTCCGCAGCAGACTTCTGCCGGTCATCCAGCGGATCCACGGTTCCGCCAGGCACACGGGGAAAACCCCCGGAAGCTCCGCTTTGCGCATCGCGGATTCACAAACCGGGATCATGCCGGTGCAGGAGTCTCCGCTGGAGGAAAAGAAAAGGCTGCTGAAAAAGGCCATTGAGGCCCAGGAATTTGAGCAGGCCGCCATTTTGCGGGATGAGATCAAGGAGATGGAAAATCATGAATGAACAGATGAAATGGTATGAAAAGGAGGGCGAGCAGGGAGATGTGGTGATCAGCACCCGCATCCGCCTGGCCCGCAATCTGCGGGAGTTTCCTTTCCCCGCAAAGGCCTCTCTCGATGAAAAATCCCAAGTAGAGCAAAAGGTACGGGAGGCTCTGCTTTCCAGCAACAGCGTTTTGGCCAGCGATTTCCGGTTTGTAGAGCTTGACCGGCTTTCCGAGGAGGAAGCTGTTTCCCTGGTGGAACGGCATATCGTCAGCCCGGAATTTATTGCCGACTCCCGGGGAAAAGCTGTTCTCATGTCCGAGGATGAGAGCGTATCCATTATGATCAACGAGGAGGATCACCTACGCATCCAGGTGCTCCAGGAGGGCCTGTCCCTGAAGACGGCGGCGGAAACCGCCGACAGGATCGACACCCTGCTGGGAGAGACGCTGAACTTTGCCTTTGATGGGGAATTTGGCTATCTGACCCAATGCCCCACCAATCTGGGAACGGGAATGAGAGCGTCCCTGATGCTGCATCTCCCAGCTCTGACGGAAAGCGGCGCCATGCCGCGGATCGCTGCCAACCTCTCCAAGCTGGGCCTGACCCTCCGGGGCTCCTACGGCGAAGGCAGCCAGGTGACGGGAGCCATGTATCAGCTTTCCAACCAGATCACCTTGGGCCTCAGTGAAAGCGAAGCCATCGGAAATCTCAGCGCCCTGGCAGCTCAGCTGATTGAGGAGGAGAGAAAGGTCCGGAAAAAGCTGGTAGAAAATATCGCCTTTCAGGATAAGATCGACCGGGCGGCCGGAATTCTCAAAAGCGCCAAGGTGCTCTCCAGCAGCGAGTTTATGGATCTGGCTTCCCATATCCGCCTGGGCCTCTCGGCGGGCCTGATCCAGGGCATGACCTTACAGCAGCTGAACGCGCTTTCCGTAAAGGTGCAGCCTGCCACGCTGATGGCCTCCGCCGGGAAACAGCTGGATCAGAATCAGCGGGACGTCCTGCGTGCACAAATCACCCGGGACGCCTGCGCGAACATGAAGGAGTGAAACTTATGTATCGTTTTAACGGATTTACCGAAAAAGCTAACAACGCCCTGAACCTGGCGGTGACCTCCGCCCAGGAAATGGGCCACGAGTATATCGGCAGCGAGCATGTGGTGCTGGGCCTTTTGAAGGAGGGCACCGGCGTTGCCTACACCGTGCTGAACAAGCTGGGGATCACGGCGGAGGCTTACGAAAGCGTTCTCCGGGAGAGGATCGGCACAGGCCCTGCTACCCAGCTTTCCCCCGACAGCTTTACGCCGCGCACCAAGCAGGTTTTGCAGCTTGCCATTCTGGCAGGGTCAAAACTGCACACCTCTTATGTGGGAACGGAACACCTCCTGATTGCCGTTATGGAGGATGAAAGCTGCTATGGTATGCGTTTCCTGCATATGCTGGGCGCAGATTCCAACCGCATTACCGGGGAGCTTTCCGCGCTTTTGCAGAACGCCTCCTTCTCCGCCGATCAGGAACCGGCAGGCGGCGGCAGTGATCCGAAAAGCAGCGGCAAAGCCCTCGATCAGTTTGGGCGCGATCTGACACAGATGGCAGCCCAGGGGAAAATCGACCCCGTTATCGGGCGGGAGGAGGAGATCCAGCGAGTGGTGCAGATCCTGTCCCGCCGGACAAAGAACAATCCCGTGCTGATCGGCGAACCCGGCGTGGGCAAAACCGCTGTGGCGGAAGGTCTGGCGCTGAAAATCCATTCCGGTGATGTTCCCGAGCTGCTCAAGGGCAAGCGCCTGGTCTCTCTGGATTTGACCGGCATGGTGGCCGGGGCCAAGTACCGCGGCGATTTTGAGGAACGGATCAAGAGCGCCATCGACGAAGTGAAAGCGGACGGAAACGTGATCCTGTTCATTGACGAGCTGCACACCATCATCGGCGCCGGTTCCGCAGAGGGTTCTACAGACGCCGCAAATATTTTGAAACCCGCTCTTGCAAGGGGCGATTTCCAGGTGATCGGCGCCACAACCATCAACGAGTATCGGAAATATATCGAAAAGGACGCCGCGCTGGAACGTCGTTTCCAGCCTGTTACCGTGGGGGAGCCCTCGGAGGAGGAGGCCCTGGAGATTCTCAAGGGGCTGAAGGACCGCTATGAAGCCCACCACAAGGTGCAGATCACCGACGAGGCCATTGACGCGGCCGTAAAGCTGTCCGCTCGCTATATCTCTGACCGTTTCCTGCCCGACAAGGCCATTGATCTGATTGATGAAGCGGCTTCCCGTGTCAGGCTCCGGGCCTTTACAGCTCCCGCCGATCTCCAGGAACTGGAAAAGCAGATTAAGGATATTGAGCAGGAAAAGGCAGCTGCAGTCAACGCCCAGGATTTTGAGGGAGCCGCCTCTCTCCGTGACCGGCAGAAGGACCTTCAGGCCCAGCTGGACAAGGCAAAAGAGGAGTGGGTTTCCAAAAACGAGCGCAGCAATAGTGTGGTCACTCCTAACGACATCGCCGACATTGTCTCCATGTGGACGGGCGTGCCGGTATCCCAGCTTACCGAGGAGGAAAGCCGCCGGCTGCTGCGCATGGAAGAAACCCTGCACAAGCGGGTGATCGGCCAGGATGAAGCGGTTTCCTCCATTTCCAGGGCCATTCGCCGGGGCAGGGTTGGACTAAAGGATAAGAACCGCCCTATTGGCTCCTTCATCTTCCTTGGCCCCACCGGCGTGGGCAAAACTGAGCTGTGCAAGGCCCTGGCGGAGGCCATGTTCGGGGATGAAAAGGCCATGATCCGCTTTGATATGTCGGAATATATGGAAAAGCATACCGTGTCCAGGCTGGTGGGCTCTCCTCCCGGATACGTGGGCTACGACGAGGGCGGCCAGCTGACAGAAGCGGTGCGGAGAAAGCCCTATTCCGTGGTGCTGTTTGACGAGATCGAAAAGGCACATCCCGACGTGTTCAATATTCTGCTCCAGATTTTGGAGGATGGCCGTGTTACGGATTCCCAGGGCAAAACCGTGAATTTCAAAAATACCGTCATCATTATGACCTCCAATGTAGGCGCCAGGCTGATCACGGAGAAGCAGACGAGTCTGGGCTTTACAGAGGCTGCTCAGACCGAAGCGGGGGATTTTGAAAAGACGAAGGACATGGTGATGCGGGAGCTGAAAAACCTGTTCAAGCCCGAGTTCCTGAACCGTGTGGACGACATCATCGTGTTCCACAAGCTGACCCGGGATGACACTGTAAGAATCGCTGAGAAGATGTTGGAGGGTTTGAAGGAAAAGCTTCAGGACATGGATATTCTCATGGAGTTTTCTCCCGAGGCTGTCAATGCTGTAGCGGAGCGGGGATATGACCCTCTGTACGGTGCCAGGCCCCTGCGCCGGGTAATTCAAAGCGAGCTGGAGGACGCCATATCCGAACAGATGCTGGACGGCAGTATTGTTCCCCACAAGAAATATTGCTGCTCTCTGGAAAACGGCAAGTTTGTCTTTGCCCAGCGGGAAGCATAAAACAGGAGGCCCCGGCGGAAATTTTCTTTCGCCGGGGCCTTTTCCTATTCCGCAAATCTTGTGACGATCTGCTTTTCACTTTGCGGGGGAGAATAATGGAATTCGTCCATGTGTCCCCCGTGAAAGAAATATTCCGGCAGTGGGGGCTTTCCCGCATCGGCCTCAAAGGTTTCGATAATGATCAGCTTGATCTTCATCCGCGAGGGCAGGATGCTTTTGATAAAGACGCTGGCCTGCTGGCCCGGAACCACGTTCTCCTTCACCTCGGCAAGTCCCGCCAAATTTGGCGCCAGCTCTACAAAAATGCCGTAGCTCTCCATGCTGCGGATGATCCCCGCCACCGTTTCACCGGAGCGGAACCTGGCGGCATTTTCCTCCCAGGTACCCAGAAGCTCCTTATGGGAAAGGGTGATCCTGTCGTTTTCCCGCTGCCTGACCACGGCTTGAATGTCCGCTCCTACGAAAAAGCGCTCCCTGGGATGTTCAATGCGCGATACCGAGATGGAATCGATGGGCAGCAGCGCAACAATGCCGCAGCCAATATCCGCGAATACGCCAAAGGGTTCCATGTGGGTGACCCGGGCGCTGAGAACATCGCCGGGAACCAGATCGTCAAGATATTCCGTCCTGCATTTCTCCTGGGCAGCCCTGCGGGAAAGAAGTGCCGTAATGCGCCCCTGGTCGTCCCGAAAGAAATCCTGCACCAGAAAGCATACGGGCCGGTTGACCCGGGAGATCACAGCAATATCACGCACCAGGCCTTCTCTGATGCCGATAGCGCCTTCTTCTCTGGGAATGATCCCCCGCATGAATTTGAAGTCCACAATGAGATCGTGCTGGCTGTTGCACAGAATGGCCTTTGCCTCCAGGATCCGCTGTTCCCGCATGGCCTCTGACAGGGCGGCGGGGGATTGAAGGGCGGCTCTATTTTCACTCGTGTCGATCAGATGACCTTCCGGAAGATATTTCATGTCTCTTACCATTCCTTTCCTGCGGAAAACGTCCATGCCGCGTTCCGACTTTTCATTCACTACAGAAACTATATGAAAAGCTCCAGGGTAAAATGCCCGCAGGAGGAAGGGGAGGGGACAGACCTTTCTGACAGAACCCGGCACAGGAAAAGGGGTGCGGAAAGAAGTTTTTCCAGATGCGCCATGTTTTTCTTGAAGGAAACAAAAAAGGATGGTATAATATCCGCAAAGGGCGGCGGATATTATAGATTTGAATTTGCCCGCTCGGTTCTTCGCTTCGCTCAGACGGGCGATGGCACATTATACCAACGCGCTTCGCGCTTATGGTATAATATCCGCAAAGCGGATATTATAGATTTGAATTTGCCCGCCCGGTTCTTCGCTTCGCTCAGACGGGCGATGGCACATTATACCAACGCGCCTGCGGCGCTTATGGTATAATAACTTCGTATGATAAGTTCCGGCTGTTTCGGGATTTTTCCTGTTTCTCTGTATGAACCGCTCCAATTTCGGCAGACTATCTCCTGTAAAGGAGATGGTACCATGAAAAAGGACGATGCCAAAAAGAACAAGCTCAAGGCTTCTGAGGATGGGGATGGCCGCAGCTCCGAGGAGAACGGGGAATTCAGCTCCGAACAGCAGAAGCAGATCACCGAAAGCGGATCGGTTACCACCACAAATAACGGCCACACCATTCACTGCCTTACTGTGATCGGGCAGATCGAGGGGCATTATATCCTGCCCTCCCAGAATAAGACTACAAAGTACGAACACGTCATCCCGCAGATCGTAGCCGTGGAGGAAGATCCCCAGATCGACGGACTTCTGATGCTGCTCAATACAGTAGGCGGCGACGTGGAGGCGGGTCTGGCTTTGGCCGAGCTTGTGGCGGGCATGAAAAAGCCCACCGTTTCCCTGGTGCTGGGCGGCGGCCATTCCATTGGCGTGCCTCTGGCCGTGGCGGCAAAGCGTTCCTTCATTGCGGAATCCGCCTCCATGACCATCCACCCGGTGCGAATGAACGGTCTGGTCCTGGGTATTCCGCAAACGCTGGAGTATTTTCAGCGGATGCAGGACCGTATCACCAATTTTGTCATCCAGAATTCCAACATTACCAAGGAGCGGTTTACCACCCTCTCCATGAACACTCAGGAGCTGGTGATGGACGTAGGCACGGTGCTGGATGGACCCGATGCGGTAGAGGAGGGCCTGATCGACTCTCTCGGCTCCTTGTCCGACGCCATGGACTGCCTGGATCGTATGATCGACCAGAAAAAGAAGAAACGAAAAACAAAATCAGCGCAAACGAAGAAGAATTAAAAAGCTTTCCCGGCGTTTGCGCCGTTACATAAGGAGGAAGCCATGTCTGTCTTTGAAGCCATCATTCAGGGAATCGTTCAGGGAGCCACAGAATTTCTGCCTGTTTCCAGCAGCGGCCATCTCTCGATCACGCAGCACATCTTCGGCATCGAGCTGCCGGGGATCCTGTTTGACATCATGCTGCATGTGGGCACGCTGATCGCCGTGGTTTTTGTGTACCGCAAGCTGATATGGCGGCTGATCCTCGAATTCGTTTCCCTCTGCGGCGACGTGGTCCACCGCCGCTTCAAATGGAGCGAAATGAGCGGGGACAGAAGGCTCCTTTTCATGCTGCTTTTCGGCCTTTTGCCTCTGTTTTTCCTGTTTGTCCCAATTCCCGGAACAGGAATGAAGGTCAAGGATTTTTCGGAAATGATTTCCTCCGATGGCAGTATCGTCGTGGAAGGGCTTTCCCTGCTTGGCACCAGCGCTCTGCTGTTCCTCGGCATTCATTTCAATGGGAAGATGAAGCGGGAAAAGGTCGTCCTGAATCGGAAAGGCGAGCCTGTCCCCAGTAAGGGAAGGCGGAAAATACATACCATCGATGCGCTGATCATTGGTGCGGCACAATGCCTGGCCGCCATTTTCCCGGGTCTTTCCAGGTCCGGTTCCACCCTCTCCGCAGGTCTGATCCGCGGGATCAACCAGCAGACAGCGCTGGATTATTCCTTTGTGCTGGGAATTCCGGCCATTGGAGCGGCAGCCCTGGTATCTGTATTTGATCTTGGGGAGCAGGGAACGGCCATCGGCGCCGCCCCACTGATTGCCGGCGTCATCACCGCAGCCGTTGTGGGATTTCTGGCCATCAAGCTGCTTCGGTGGATCGTCACTACAAACAAACTGCAGATTTTCGCTTATTACGCATTGATCGTTGGCGGGATCGTAACGATCCTGGGACTGATTGAGCATATCCTGGGCCATAATCTGTTTACAGGGCAGCCTCTGTAAGCAAGCCGGGGGAAAGGAAGGGAGAAAATACCGTGGCAGAAAAGAAAAAAGCGGCGTCTTCCGGGCGCAAGAAGACCGGGTCTTCATCATCCGGAAAGGGCGCTTCCTCGAAAAAGAACAGCGCGCAGAGCCGCCGGGGCGGCAGCAGCGCCACGGTTCGCGTCACGGCGGAGGAGATCCGCCGGCGCAACCAGATCAGGGCCGTGATCCTGTTTGCCAGCGCCATCTTTCTGGGCTGTTTGGTGCTGATCCCCGGCGATAACCTGTGGAAATGGGCTCACAACGCCATTCTGGGCGTCTTTGGGGGCTGGGCGGTATTGTGGCCGGTTCTGATGATCTACGTAGCCGTGATCACCACCATGGAAAAGCCCAACGGCTCTCTCAGCGGGAAAATCTGGATGACTGCCCTGGTGATTGTGCTGTTCTGTACGGCAGGGTATGTTTTCGGCAGTACGCTTCCGGCGGCGGGGACAAAGTTCTCCGAATACATAGCCTATCTCTACCGCTCGAATGTAGGTGTGGGAGGCGGTGTGATCGGCGGAATGCTGGGGCTGCCTCTGCGCAAGGCGGTGGGCGATTTAGGTGCAAAGATCATTGTGATCCTGCTCCTCTTTGTGGCATTGATGCTTTTGACGGGCACTACCCTCATCAGCCTTTTCCGGGCCATCAAAAAGCCCGTGGACGTTGTTTCTGAGGGCGTGCAGAACGCCAAGCAGCGCAGGGAGGAAGAGCGGCTGATCCTGGAGCGGGATCAGTCGGTCATCGACGTTCCTCTGGAACCGGAGCTTCCGGCCCATCCCGTGCGCTCGGAAACGGCTCAGCTTTTTCCCAAACCGGAGGAGAAGCCGAAGAAAAAGGAGCGAAACGAAAAGCTGGACAAGCTCAAAGAGGTTTTCGGCTTCACGGAATCCCAGAGCAATCAGGAGCCTGGCACCGCCCGACCCGTCCGCGAAACGGTTGACACAGCCTCGGAGGTCCAAGCGCTGGAAAACGCAGTGGAGGAGCTGGACGAGCTTCCCTTGCCCACGGCATCCGAAGGAAAAGAGACCACGCCGGATGTTCCGGCTCCGGAGGAAACGGCTTCCGAAACGGATACCCCGTCAAGCGGGACGCCTGCTGCCGATTCGGAGGATTCCGCCGTTTCGGAGGAGGTCAGAAATCTTACAGAGGACTTTTTGCAGCGGCGGGAGGAGAACGACCGCAGGGAAAACAGCTCTGACCTCTCCTCGCTGTACCATTCTGCCGACCAGCTGAAAACGGCTTACTGCTTTCCACCAGTCACGATGCTTTCCGCTAGTCCCCACAGCGATCCTGCCCAGGAGACGGAGGAGCTACAAACAAACGGCCGCATTCTTGTGGATACGCTGCAAAGCTTCGGCGTACAGACAAAGATTCTGGACATCTGCCGCGGGCCGTCCGTTACCCGGTATGAAATTCAGCCTGCCGCCGGTGTAAAGATCAGTAAGATCACCAATCTGGCGGACGACCTGGCCCTGAACCTAGCGGCCACCGGCGTGCGGATCGAAGCGCCCATTCCCGGCAAGGCGGCGGTAGGCATCGAGCTGCCCAACAAAATCCGGAATATGGTACGGATGCGGGAGCTGGTGGAGTCCACCTCCTTCCAGACCTCCAGCAGCAAGCTTTCCGTGGCTCTGGGCCGGGATATTGCGGGTCAGCCAGTGATTGCCGACCTGTCAAAAATGCCTCACCTGCTTATCGCTGGTACCACCGGCTCCGGTAAATCCGTGTGTATCAATTCCTTGATCATCAGTATGCTGTATAAGGCCAGTCCTGACGATGTGCGCTTTTTGATGATCGATCCAAAGGCCGTGGAGCTGACAGAATACAACGGGCTGCCCCATATGCTGGTGCCTGTGGTCACGGACGCCCGGAAGGCCTCCGGCGCTCTGGGCTGGGCCGT
>CAZRLJ010000040.1:0-17217 GCA_964600905.1 uncultured Acutalibacter sp.
GATCCTTCGGGAAGAATTTGCAAAAAATGGCCTGGAGGGCAAGGTGTGGCAGTATTTCACCGTCATTCCCGATTTCCGTTCCGTGGGCGTGGAAAACGGCGCCAGGACTTTCGCGTATCCCGTGATCATTCGCGCTGTGAATACCAAAGACGCCATGACCGCAACGGTGGAGGACGTGCCTTTTGCACTGCTTATGCATATCACAAAGCGGATCACCAGCGAGGTCAAGGGCGTCAACCGTGTGCTCTATGACCTCACGCCAAAGCCCACCGGCACGATCGAGTGGGAATGACGGACACGATCCGCGGCAAGGTGGGGGAGCGCGCAAACAGGGAAATCGCCTGTCCCTGATTTTTGTTTTTCTTTTGCCGTTTCCAGCGGACTTTCTGTCCCCTCCTATGAGACAATGGCCTCATAGGAGGAATGCTGTATGTCGTACCAAGCCAGCCGGCGCCAAATTGTCCCGCCGTACTGTGCCCGAAAAAGCCGGGTTCCATTTGACGCTGACTGGAAAAGGCGTATATAGCACAATTTTTTGCTTTGAATGGGGATGGGTTTATGCGTAAAGTCAGAATTTTTCTTAGCCGGGTGGCCTCCGGCAGCTTCAAGCGTTTCTTCCGCAATTTGGAGCTTGTCCATAAGGAATCCGGGAAAAACCGGTTGCTCCTGTTTGCGGATATGGTCTACTGTATGTTTGCCTATGGCATTGGGTACTTAGACTATATGACTTTCGGATTTGCTTTTATAAAAAGGGAGAAACGCCGCACCTTTATGACCATGGACGACAATATTACCCTGACCCGGCGGATGAACCAGCATGAGGCCTACGATGTGATGAACGACAAGCTCCGGTTCCATCAGACATTCAGCGCCTTTACGAAACGGGAGTATCTTGATTTGCGGGAGGGATTTGACCGGTTTGAAGCATTCTGCCGTGGGAAAACCAGCTTCTTTGCCAAAGAGCCCATTTCCTTTGGCGGCCTGGGCGTGCGCAGGGTCATTTTGGACGGGCAGGAGCTGGCTCCTCTCTATGATGAGCTGATGAAACATGAAATGTATCTGGTGGAGGACACGATTGTGCAGCATCCGGATATGTGCAAGCTGTGCGCGAAGTCTGTGAACACCATCCGTGTTGTCACCATTCTCAGCGACGCCGGCAACGTCCATGTTGTTTACGCGCTTGTGCGTATCGGCGGCGGGAAAAAAGATGTGGACAATGTTAGCAGCGGCGGTATGTATACCCTGCTGTCGCCGGAGGGAAAAATCACGCATCCCGCCTTCTGCGATAAAACCGTTACATACTATACCGCGCACCCGGTCACGGGCTATCCCCTGATCGGCTTCCAGGTGCCTTACTTTGCAGAGGCGATAGAGCTATGCCGCCAGGCGGCGCAGGTGGAGCCCCGGATGCGTTACATCGGCTGGGATGTGGCCATCACTCCATCGGGACCGGTTCTGGTGGAGGGCAACAATCTTCCCGGCTATGATATGTGCCAGAATCATCGGTTCCGCAACGATGGCTGCGGCATAAAGCCCGCTTTCGACCGCGCCATCCACGAGGGCCTGGATTGATGGGTATGGAAAATACAACAGAGTGGAGCCATCTGGCTAGGAAGATATTTGCAAAAGGTGGGGAATGCAGTTGCATTTCCTCACCTTTTGTGATACTATTTTCATACAGCGGTTTGGAAGTAATAAGTAATTTCCAACGGCACAAAAGGCACCATCTGTGGAAAACCGGGAGTAATATGGCAGAATATAACGCGTCTTGCTTACTGCCAAGAAAATAAGAGCAATATGGGGTGGATACGACGATGAAACCAGAAAAAAAGATGAATGCCGTAACAAGATTTTTAATTTTGAGTTTTTCGGGGCTTATTATCTTCAGCAGTTTATCCTTTGTCATGCTGGGGACATATATGACCCGTAAAAGTCATGAGGCCTTTCATCAAATAGGGAATATCTATATGTCGGGAACCTGCGAACAAATATCCAGACATTTTGAATCTGTCATTAAATTGCGTTTTGAGCAGGCGAATGGTCTTGTTTCTGTAGTCTCATCAGATATCGGCAATACAGAGGATTTATATCAAGAGCTGATTTATAGGGCAGACGTCCGGGGATTCGACTATCTGGCCCTATGTTCTGTAGATGGGGAGTTTGAAACACTGAAAGGGACTCCCATACAGCCCTTGAATCCTGGGCCTTTCGTAGACGCGCTGGTTCAGGGAAAGCAGAGGGTTGCAATCGGCATCAATTCTGCGGGGGAGAAGGTGGTGCTGTTTGGCGTTGATGCGGATTATCCCATGTCGAGCGGAGAGAAATGCACCGGCCTGATCGTGGCAGTCCCGCTGGATTACATAACGGATTTTCTTTCTTTAGAAAAAGAAGATCAAAATATGTATTTCTGCATTATCAGAAGTGATGGCAGCATTGTTCTAAACAATTTCCAAATCGGACTTGAGGAGTCAAAAAGGTTTCCCGAACAGCTCGACTGCGATGCCAATATGAAGTTGGGTTATTCCAGCGAAGCGTTTAGCGAAGCACTGCAGAATCGTCAGACCTATGCTTCCACTGTTGAACTGAACGGTCAAGAGCAAAAAATTCACAGTATACCGCTGGCAAACTCTGAGTGGAATTTAATATCGATCATGCCTTACAATGCATTAAACGACGTGATGGATACATTAAACGTTCAGCGTACACAAACCACAGTGGTGTGCTGCCTGTCTGTTTTGATCCTTATGCTGCTGATTTTTGCCGCGTATTTCCGCATGACCAATTCGCAGGTGAAAGCACTGGAAAAATCTCGTCAGGAAGCTACCAAAGCAAATAGAGCGAAAAGCGAATTTTTGGCAAATATGAGCCACGATATTCGAACACCAATGAATTCAATCGTCGGCATGACAGCGATTGCGACGGCGCATATCGATGATCTGGATCGGGTAAAGGAGTGTCTGCGAAAAATCACGCTGTCAAGCAGACAACTGCTTGGACTGATTAATGACATCCTGGATATGTCAAAAATTGAAAGCGGTAAAATGACACTGGCAATAGAAAACACATCCCTGAAGGATCTATTTGACGGGGTCGTCAGCATCATTCAGCCGCAGATCAATACCAAAAACCAGAGCTTTGAGGTACATGTGCAAGATGTTACAACAGAAGATGTATGGTGTGACGGAGTCCGTCTGAACCAGGTGCTATTAAATCTGTTGTCTAATGCAACAAAGTATACGCCGGCAGGCGGCAAGATACAGCTATCTGTTTTTGAAGAAGCCTCTCCCAAGGGAGAAAAATATGCCCGGATGCATATCTATGTCAAGGATAACGGTATTGGCATGACACCGGAGTTTTTGGAAAAAATATTCGATTCCTATAGCCGCGCGGATGCAGCCAGAGTTCAGAGAATCGAAGGAGCCGGTCTGGGAATGGCGATTACAAAGTGTATTGTAGACGCCATGGAAGGAACCATAGATGTGCAAAGTCAGTTGGGTGAGGGAACAGAATTCCATGTTACGCTTGATATGGAAAAGGCGCCCGCCACAAAAGAAGATTTGGTTCTTCCGCCGTGGAAAATGCTGGTCGCTGATGATGACGAATTCTTGTGCCGCACTACCATCGATATGCTAAAAACGATGGGCATCTCGGCGGATTGGACGTTGAGCGGCGAAAAAGCCGTAGAGCTTGCTCTTAGACAGCATGAGAAAAATGACGATTACCAGATTATTCTGCTGGATTGGAAGCTCCCCGGCATGGATGGCGTTCAGACCGCGAAGGCCCTTCGTCAAAAGCTGGGAGATGAAGTTCCTATTCTGCTGATCTCGGCATATGATTGGAGCGATTTTGAAACCGAGGCACGGGAAGCAGGCGTGAACGGATTTATTCCAAAGCCTTTATTCAAAACTACGCTGTATCATAGTTTGCGTCAATACGCAGACACAGAGGAAGAGAGTGCTCAAACGGAAAAACAGGGATCGGATTTCAGCGGACATCGTGTTTTGCTGGCTGAGGACAATGAACTTAACTGGGAAGTGGCCAGTGTATTGCTGTCCGACCTGGGTTTGGAGTTGGATTGGGCGGAAGATGGCCTGATCTGCCTGGAAAAATTCAAAAAGGCTCCGGCGGGATATTACGATATGATCCTTATGGATATTCGTATGCCGCAGATGACAGGCTACGAGGCTACGCAGGCAATCCGTAATTTGGATCGTCCGGATGCGGCAACGATTCCGATTATAGCCATGAGTGCGGATGCTTTTTCCGAGGATATACAGCGGAGCTTGGATTCCGGTATGAATGGGCATATAGCGAAACCGATTGATGTTGGGGCAATTACTAAAATATTACAGCATTATTTGAAAGAAGCACCCGACGGTGAATGATCCATAAACGGATTTCGTTAATGGCCGTTGAATGGGAGTGACCAAACCTCAGGAGAGCGCTCTAAGGAGCGCTCTCCTGATTTGTCCTTGTCAGCAAGTCCTTTTTTGTGGTATCATATACTTGAAATCAAAAAATGAGGAGGTGCTTTCGTTTGAAAAAGCAATTACAATCGCTCAAATGGGTGAATTTCATTTTTCTGTTTATTGCCGGATGCGTGAATGCTGTTGGAGTAACAGTTTTTTTAGCGCCTGTCAAATTATATGACAGCGGGATCTCAGGCACATCTATCCTCCTTTCACAAATTACGCCTGAATATTTGACGCTGCCCATATTTCTCCTGATTTTTAATGTACCGCTTTTTTTGTTTGGCTTAAAAAAGCAGGGTTTGGCATTCACCTTGTATTCTTTATTTGCCGTCACAGTGTACTCTGCGGTATCATGGCTGATCATCGATGTTCTGCCGGTTGATGTGAGCATTGCTTCACCGCTTGCCGGACAAGATTTGTTGTTATGCGCCCTGTTCGGCGGTATTGTTTCAGGTGTTGGAAGCGGTCTTACCATTCGATATGGCGGCGCTATTGACGGTATCGAAGTTATGGCGGTGATCTTTTCAAAAAAACTGAATATTACCGTTGGAACATTCGTAATGATTTACAACGTGATACTATATGCTATTTGCGGGATTGTCAAACAAAGCTGGATATTACCGCTTTATTCTATCGTAACATATGCGGCAGGACTAAAGACGATAGACTTTGTTGTTGAGGGTATTGACCGTTCAAAGTCCGTCATGATCGTTACGGAGAAAG
Source organism: uncultured Acutalibacter sp. (assembly GCA_964600905.1). Taxonomy (GTDB): domain Bacteria; phylum Bacillota; class Clostridia; order Oscillospirales; family Acutalibacteraceae; genus Acutalibacter. Next base: position 5,196 of record CAZRLJ010000040.1, read on the forward strand.
CCCAAGAAATCAACAAAGCGCTCACAGAGGAATTCAAATGCGGAACCACATTGATGTCTGCGGTAGGCGGGTATTCTAATGCGGAAAAGAGCGTCATATACTTTGTGGTCAACAGGTTCCAAATATATAAGATGAGGAACATCGTACACAGCATTGACGCTAAAGCTTTTGTGACAATCAGCGAGGTCGCAGATGTTTTCAAAAGCAACGACTAAACAGATGCATTTAATGTACAGCATATAAAGATTATCGAAAAACATAAAATAATAGTTGACAAACATAAAATCAGGTGCTATACTGTCCTCATCAACCAACCTTAGGAGGCAGAACAGATGAAAGACATTCTCAAAATCGGAAAAATCGTGACCAAAATTCTTGAAGCGTGCCATTGGGTGGGCGCGGCCCTCATGGCGGCGGCAGCCGTGTGCGCCCTGGCGGCGCCGGACTGGGTAAAGCTTTTTGTGGGCGTTGACGCCATCGAAGGCTATGGCGCCGAGCTGAACGTCTACGGCTTCGAGATCATCGCCCCGGTGAAAAACGGCGTCGTTGACATGCACGCGCTGTTCCTGTTCGGAATTGGAGGGGTCCTTATTCTTTGCCTGATGGCCATGGTTTTCAGAAACCTCTATTTGATTTTCAGTAAATCCGACGGCGCTTCACCTTTTCAGGCGGACAATATCCGTATGATGAGAGAAATCGGCATTTTTTCCATTGCGATTCCCATCGTCAGCCTGATTATGAGCCTGGTGTGCCGCCTTGTGCTCGGAGTTGACGCGGCGGAAATCAGCGTAAACATGGATGGATTTGCCATGGGCATCATCGTGCTGTGCCTGACGCAGTTCTTTATCTACGGCGCAAAGCTGGAAAAAGACGTGGACGGACTTCTGTAAGGATGGCGGCGCAATGGGAAAAATAGTTTTGACCTTGGACCGTATGATGGTGGAACGCAAAATGTCGCTGAATGAGCTGGCTGCTCATGTTGGAATTTCCAATGTGAATTTGTCAAAAATCAAGAACAACAAGGTGACGGCGATCCGCTTTTCCACCCTTGCAGCCATCTGCGAAGCCTTGGACTGCGACGCGGGAGACATTCTCAAATTTCAGAAAGAGGAAGAAGAATCGTGAAAATGGACGGGATGGAGAAATCCGTCCCGTTTTTTGTTACCAGGTAGAAAAAATCAGAAAGCTGTGATATACTATATATCAAAGAAAAGTGACAGATGAAATGCTGAGGTAAAAATGGTTATCAGAGAGTACCAACCCTCCGACTGCGAAGAAATTGCAGAGCTGTTTTTTCAGACGGTCCACAGGGTGAATGCGCAGGATTATACAAAGGAACAGTTGGATGCATGGGCAACAGGACAGGTGGATTTGGAAAACTGGAACCGGTCGCTGCTGGCGCATTACAGCCTCGTTGCGGTGGAAAGTGAAAGGATCGTAGGCTTTGGGGACATAGATCAAACGGGCTATCTGGACCGCCTGTACGTCCACGCCGATTATCAGAGAAAAGGGATCGCCACGGCGATTTGCGACAGGCTGGAGCAAGCCGTTCCGGGAACCATTACAACGCAGGCGTCTATTACGGCAAGGCCCTTCTTTGAAAAAAGAGGGTATCAGGTCGTGAAAACGCAGCAGGTAGAACGGCATGGGGTTCTTCTGACCAATTTCCCCATGGTAAAGAACAGATGATTTCCGGTTGAAAATGGAGAAAAGCATGATTGTTTTGATTACAGGCCCGTCCCATACAGGCAAGACTGTGCTGGCTCAAAGGCTGCTTGAAACATATCACTATCCCTATTTGTCTATAGACCATCTGAAAATGGGACTGATCCGCAGCGTCTATACCAGGCTTACGCCCGATGACGACGACCAGCTCACAGAATATCTGTGGCCCGTTGTGCGTGAAATGATCAAAACCGCCATAGAGAATGGCCAAAACTTGATCGTGGAAGGATGTTATATCCCTTTTGATTGGGAAAAGGACTTTTCAAGGGAATATCTTGACCATATCCGATATTTTTGCCTTGTCATGAGCGAAAGGTATATCAAAGAGCATTTCGACAAGATCAGGAAGTACGCCAGCGCCGTTGAGAGCCGCATGGACGATGAAGGCTGCACGATGGAGAGCGTTTTGGAAGACAACGCTCGCTTTTTGCAGCTGGCGGAACAGTACGGGGCGAACTATGTTTTGATTGACGAGAAATACGAGATCAATATCGATTTGCAATAGTGAATTCCGGTTTATGGAGGTGGTTTTTTGAATATCAGGCAAGAGCGGCCGGCAGATTACGAGGCGGTATACCAGGTGGTAAAGGAGGCGTTTTTACATGCCGAACACGCCGATGGGGATGAACAGGATTTAGTTGTCCGGCTGAGAAAGAGCAAGTCTTTCATCCCGGAACTATCCCTCGTCGCTGTGGAAGATGAAAAAATTGTGGGACATATTCTTTTTACCCGGGCGGCGGTGAACGGGACTGCGGTCCTGGCCCTTGCTCCTCTTTCCGTTTTACCCGAATACCAAAATAGAGGGATTGGAAAGTCTTTGATCAAGCAAGGACATGCCATAGCGCAAAAAATGGGATACAAGTATTCTGTTGTTTTAGGCCATGAAAAGTATTATCCGAAATTTGGTTACGTTCCGGCAAGTCAGTATGGAATTTGTGCGCCTTTTGACGTTGCAGATGAAAATTTTATGGCAGTGTGCCTGGATGGAGCTGCCGGAAAACTGAATGGAACGATGGAATATGAGGAAGCCTTCGGCATCTAAATCACGATCCAGCGGAAGGGGGAGAGGCCCCAGGGAGCGCCGGCATGTATGGGCGCTGGCTCTGTTGTGCCTTTCCCTTTTGCTTTTTGTGCCGGTGCGAGCTTCTGCAAAAGCGGGGAATGGATTTTCTCCCGCCTTTGAAGCGCCCTCGGGCAGGGCTGGAGACACAGTGATCCTGAAGGTTCCCTATAGCGGCTCTCTGGGAGAGCTGGGCGCTTTTCGAGTGCTGGTGCAATACGATCCCGGACAGTTTGAATATCTCAGAACCACAGAAGCGCCGTCGATTCGCGGCTCTTATTCTCTGACCCAGGCGGCGGAGGGCCGCGTGGAATCCGTCTACACGCTGAAAGGCAGGGAATCCTGCCTGACCGGCTCCGGAGAGACCTATACCTACCGGTTCCGGGTGCGGGAGGGCGCAGCGCCGGGAGACGCCTCCTTTTTTGTCTCCGTTTTCGATCTGACAGCATCCGACTCCCACGCCCTGGACGACGGAGTCGATCTGGAGCTTTCCTATCAGGTGCTTCAACCCTACCGCAGTGACGCTGGGCTGCTGGCCCTTTCCCCGGCAGCGGGCCGGTTGACGCCGGATTTTTCCCCAGACTGCCATGCCTATGAGCTGACAGTTCCCTTTGACCAGACGGAAATGACCTTTTCCGCCTTTCCTGCCGATGGGGCGGTGTGCAGGATAAACCGGAAAAATTTGGGCGCAGGCGGCAGCGATACCCTGTTTCTGCTGACGGTCACTGCCGAGGACGGCGTTACCAGGGATGAGTATCAGGTGACGGTTCATCGGGAGGAGAGACCAGTGGCCACGCCCGCGGCCACCCCGGAGAGAACGCCCAAGCCTGCGGCCACGCCAAGGCCCACGGCCATGCCAAGGCCTACTAGTACACCTAAGCCCACGACTGCGCCCAAAAGTCCCAGGCCCACCCGGCGCCCGGCTCTGGTTGCTTCCGGGACGGGAAGCGGGATTTCTTCCTCTGCGCCAGAAGGCCATGAGGCCGTTGTTACTCGGCCTTCTGGGGGAGGCGGTTCCGGAAGCGGCTCCGGCTCTGGGCCTGTGCTGGTGATCCGCAACGGGGACGCCAATTTTGCGCCGCTGCTTCTGGCGGCATTGTTCCTGGGCGCAGTGATCCTGATTTCCGGCCCCGCCGCTCGCTGGCTGGTTTCCCGTTTCCCGGAACGAGAGAAGAAGCCGGAGAAGGAAGAGACTGGGGATTTGGATGAATAGAGAAAAAGAGGGCGGCGTTTCTCCAAAGAACGCCGCCCTTCTGCACAGCCCTCAGGCTGCCAATATTTTTTGTTACTTTCTGCCGGCAGCCCGGCTCTGAAGCTTTTGTACCCGGACGTCCCGGCCCAGAAATTCCAGTTTTCCGTAGTACCCGGCGATCCGGGAGGCAAACCGCTGGCTGTAATTCTTTTCCAGCTCGCTCATGGAAAGGTTCGTGCTGATGATGGTGGGCCTGCTGCCCTGCATCCGGGTATTGATGACGTCGTAAAGGGCCGCCTTTACAAAGCTGGAGGACACTTCTGTCCCCAGATCGTCCAGGATCAGCAGATCGCAGGTGGTCAGCTGGGAGTAGGTGGTGTCGGCGCCGTCACCCCCCTCCCGGTCAAAGCGCTCCTTTTCCAGGGCGGAGGCAAAGCTCTGGGCGGAACCGTAGATAACGCCCATGCCCTTTTCAATGGCGGCTCCCGCAATGGCCAGGGAAAGGTGAGTCTTTCCCAGCCCCGTACCGCCCTTGAACAGGAAGCTGGGAGAATCGGCCCGCAGATTTCGGGCATAGTCCCGGCAGGTGCGGTAAACGGCCTCCATTTGCCGGTAGGCCCGTTCATCCCCCCGGTAATGCTCCAGGGAAAAGGTCTCGAAGGTGGATTTTTCCAGGGGAACATCCATGCTCAGCTTTTGGTAGGCAATGGCCTTTTGCAGCTGCTTCATACAGCTGCACATCTTTCCGTCTACAAAGCCGGTGTCGCCGCACTTGTCGCAGACGCGCCTGGGGGCCACGTCCCGGCGGGCCAGCCCATGCTCAGCTAGCAGCTTATCGTATTCCTTGTTGAGCTCCGCCACCCGGTTCCGGAGGCCTTCCAGCTCCTCCCGGGCATCCTTCCCGCCGAGGACCGCCATGGCGGTCTTTGCGGAGAGGGAGCCGATTGCCTCTTTGACCGCCTGGGCGCGGGGACACCTGGCGTAGAACTCCTCCAGACGTTCCTGTGCCGCGCGGTCGGCAGACTGGCGGCGCCGTTCCAGCTCGTTTTTTGCTTCTTCGTAAATTTCTTTTCCGTATCCCATTTACAGATCCTCCGGTATGTCCAGAAAGCTCAGTTCTTCCAGCTCGTCAATATTGTAGCTCTTGCCCGTTTCCTGCTTTTGTTTTTGCTGCTGTTCGGCCTGCTCCAGCTCGGAGAGATTCCGGATCCCCTCCCGATGCCAGCGGTCCAGTACCTTGTCCATATAGGCGGCGCTGAATTTCCCCGTGTTGTCGGCACAGCGCTCATAGGCGGCGGTCAGCAGATCGGGGGTGAATTTCCACTCATAGACCCAGCGGTAGGCGGCCTCCTCCTCCTTTTTGGTGGGGGAGCGCTTGGGAAGACCTGCCGCTGCAGATACCCGGCCCCAGGCCAGCCGCTTTTCACTGAGCTCCTGGAGCTTGGCTTCGGCGGCCTGGAGATCAAAAACGCCGCTCTGGGCCCAGTCCCGGGCCACGGAATCGATATAGGCGGTGCTGGTTTTTCCCACTTCTTTGGCGTAGTGGATCAGCATGGCCACTACCTCGGCGGGGAGGCCGTAATCGTCGCAGCTGGCAAGGAGGGTGGCCGTCATGGCGGGGGAGAGGATGCCCAGGGTGGCCTCCGCCTCCTGGAGCAGGGACCGGATGGCCGCCGATTCCTTCATCCGCGCAGCCAGATAGACGGCGTCCGGCTTGGTCATCCGCCGCTTCGGCGGCAGAGCGGAGGGCTTTTCCCCGCTGTCCGTTTCCGGTGCAGGGGCGGCGGGCTCTGCCTGGGGAGCTTGATGATTTGTCAAAGCGGGCGCGGGCTGCTGGGGAATGGGATGAAGATCACCGCCGTGAACGGCCAGCACGCCTCTGTCGGCCCAGTAGTCCAAAGCGTCCCGGGCGCTGTCGGCGCTGATGCCCAGCTGTTCCGTGACGTCCTCCACCCGGAAAGCCTCTCCCGCGTGGCGCAGGACCCACAAAATTACTTGCAGCTGTTCCTTTCCCGCCAGTTTCAAATGCCGGTCCACCAGGGAGCAGGGCACGGCGAACACCGTGTTCCACGGGCCCAGATCCAGTTTATATTCCATAGCCTTCCGCCCTTTCCTTCTCGTTACGATATAGCATAAGCGCTGAAAGCGCCAACCGATTGGAGAAGCTCGGTACTTTTGTGAAGCAAAAGAGAGGTCGTAAGACCTCAGAGGTTCTCCGTAATGACCCTTGCGGTCATTATAGCACAAATCTGTTCAGGAAAAAAGATGTAGTTTTCACTTGACGGAGAAATGTTTTTTTAGTATAATGACAGGGCGGTTGAAAAGGCCGCCCTTTGCTACTGTGGCTCAATGGCAGAGCAGCTCACTCGTAATGAGCAGGTTGTCAGTTCGATTCTGACCAGTAGCTCCAGACCTGCGGTCGGCGTGACGCGATCGCAGGTCTTCTGTATTTTTTACTGTTTTCGATCCCGGAAAAGGGAACGATAAAAAGCGGAAAGGATGCTTTTGCATGGACAAAAACGCATTTTGCCCCACCCCGCCCATGGGGTGGAACAGCTACGACTATTACGACACTACGGTCAACGAGGAGCGGGTTCGGGCCAACGCCCAGGCGCTGGCAGAGAAGCTCAAGCCATTCGGGTGGGAGTATGTGGTGATTGACATCCAGTGGTACGCCCATGGGGCGGGCTCCATGCGGGACAGGTTCCAGTACATCCCCTTTGCTCCTGTGGAAATGGACGAGTATTCCCGTCTGCTGCCCGATCCGGCCCGGTTCCCGTCCTCCGCAGGCGGAAAGGGCTTTCGGCCCCTGGCAGACTACATTCACAGCCTGGGGCTGAAATTCGGCATTCATATGATGCGGGGCATTCCCCGGCAGGCGGCCCATCAGCACACGAAAATATTGCACACGGAAACCACCGCCGACATGGTGGCCGAGCCCAATTCTGTCTGCCGCTGGAATCCGGACATGTACGGCGTGCGGGACTGCCCCGAGGGCCAGGCCTATTACGATTCCCTGCTGGAGCTGTACGCGGGCTGGGGCGTGGATTTCATCAAATGCGACGACATCTGCAATACGGACAATCTGGTAGACCACAGCGAAAAAGGCTACGAGCGCAAGCATGAGATTGAGATGCTCGCCCGTGCCATCCAGCGGGCGGGGCGGCCCATTGTGCTGTCGCTGTCGCCGGGGCCCGCCATTATTCAAAAGTCCTGGCACTACAAGCAATACGCCAATATGTGGCGTATTACCGATGATTTTTGGGACGACTGGCAGCTGCTCAAAGCCATGTTTCCCCGCTGTGAGATCTGGCAAGACCACGTGGCGCCCGGCTGCTATCCGGACTGCGATATGCTCCCTCTGGGAAAGCTGGGAGGTGGGTTCGGCACGGGCGAGTGGGATACCCGCCTGACCCGGGACGAGCAGCGCACCATGATGACCCTCTGGTGCCTTTTTGGCTCACCGCTGATGCTGGGCGCAGAGGTGACAAAGCTGGACGGCTGGACCCTTTCCCTGCTCACGAACCGGGAGGTGCTGGCCATGCTCACGCCGGACTGTAAGCCCCGGCAGCTGGAGCGGGACGACGCCCACGCCCTGTGGATCGCGGAAGATCCTCAGGCCGGGAAGCGCTATGCGGCGCTGTTTAATCTGTCTGATCAGCCCGCCGCCCTTTCTGTGGATTTGAACGAGCTCTGGCCGAACTGCACCCATGGACGGGAGCTGTGGACGGGGGAGCATGTCGACATCGAAGGGGATACCCTTGCGGCACAGGTCCCGCCCCACGGCTGCAGGGCCTACGCCATAGAATAAGAAATGGCATCAATAAGTCCCGCCTTATTGGCGGGACTTATTTATTTCTGTTTTCTGTGATTTTGAGCGCTTTGGGAAACGGAACCATGTCATGCCGTAGGAGGCCAGAGGGATCAGCATCAAGTAAATGGAATAATGATACCTGGGCGCCACCTCTACCAGCATCTGCGCCATGACAAGACCGATCCCGTACAGGGAAGAGAGGAGGAGAACGCCCCGTTCCTTTTTCACAAAGGCCCGGACCGCGCCCAGCACAGACAGCAGCACACAGGCAAGATAGAAAACGTCGCAGACAGCGGAAAAAAGCTCCTGCCGGTAAAAGACCTTTTTGCCGTACTGGATGGGGGCGTGGTCATCGGCCAGGAAGGTCCGGAATTTATTGTGGAACAGCGTGGAGTAATCGATGGTTCCGGAGAAAATTTTCGCCTTGATGTCCTCAAATATTTTTTGGTGGGCGGAATCCGCGGTGGCCCCCGGCTCGTCCCGGTAAGCTGCCAGCTGTTCGCTGTCCTCACGGTTCCAGGTTCCCTGAGAGTCTTCGTTAAAGCCTACGGCGACGCTGTAGCCTACGCTGGAGGCCGATTCCTCTGTCAGGGAGGCGTCCAGCGCGGCTTTGCCGATCCGCATCCCCAGCAGTAGAAAGAGGGCGGCACAGAGAAGGGTGACCGCCCGCAGCGCCGCAGCTTTCCATCCGTAGGGGAGATCGATGAAAAACAGGATCCCGGCCATGGCGATGAGAATGATGGCGGCAATAGGGCGGGTAACCTGTACGGCTGCCAGCAGTGCGCCGAGGGCTGCGGCAAGGCCGGCAGAAGGAATCAGGTTTTTTCTGTCAAAGGATCGGACACGGCTGCGCAGGGTATCTCCCAGGAGAATGGCTCCGGCCAGCTCCGCCGTGTAGAGGGGCTCGCTGAAGGCGAAAATATTGTAAAAGGTCTGGGAGGGGCAGAGGATCCACAGCGCGGAGGCGAGGATTCCGGCGTTTCTGCCCGCAAGGCGCTTTCCAAGAAAGTAGAGCAGCACCGCCGTCACGGCGGAGAGGGCCACATTTACCAGTGGCGCCACCAGGTAGCCGGGGCCGAACAGCCGATAAAAGACAGACAGAAAAGCGGCGTAGCCGTAAATATGGGGGAAAAGGGCGATATAGCGGGAGTTGGGAACCATCCCGTCCGCCGCCAGGCCTCTGGCCGTTTCAAAAAAAATATAGTCGTCCGCGTTGGGCTTGATCCGCCAGCGCAGGACGGCTGCCAGCTTGACCGCCAGGCAGAGAAGGGCCAAAATCCCGGCGATTTGGGAATCCTTCCACCGGGTTTCGGCCTTGCGCCGGGAAAGGAACGCCCCGCAGCCCCACAGCAGCAGGGCGAGCAGAACTGCCTCCAAAGCCCGGAGCGCCGTGCCGGATTGGTCATACCAGGCGAAGAGAATATTGAGACACAGGGCGGCGGCGATAAAATAGACGGCCCTTGTAAAGAGCACGGAAGCTCTGGCTGCCATTTCCTCACATCCTTTCCCTAGAGTTTACTGTTATTATACCGCCTGTTCCCTGAAAATGCAACGGCCCGCAGGCCGGGATCACAGGTTCACAAACTATTTACAATTACTTCCTTGACTTTTGCTGACCAAAGTGGTACATTATAATCACAGTTTAGCACTCGACCTTAAAGAGTGCTAAAATGAAACCGACAGAAAGGAAGCCGAAAGATGGAAATGACTCCACGGAAAGAGAAGATCCTTTCCTCCGTGGTTCGTGACTTTGTAAAAAGCGGCGAGCCCGTGGGGTCAAAGGCCATTGCGGATGAGATCGGCGTCTCCTCTGCCACGGTGCGCAACGAGATGGCGGAGCTCATCGAGCTGGGATTGCTGGAGCAGCCCCACACTTCGGCGGGCCGGGTGCCCTCTCAGCAGGGCTACCGGGAGTATGTGGACCGGCTGATGAAGGTCACGCCCCTGCGGGAGGAGGAAAAGCGGCATTTTGATTCCGCCCTTCTCTCCAGCGCCTACGAGCCGGAGCGCCTGCTGCGGCAGACCTGCCGGGTGCTGGCGGCCTCCACAAGGTGCGCGGCGCTGGTGGCCACGCCCAGCGGGGCTGCGGCAACGGTGAAAGCGGTCCAGTTTGTGCAGACCAGCCGCCGGACGGCCATGCTGCTCTTGATCAGCTCGGCAGGCACCATGAAAAGCCGGATGTTCCACTGCGATTTTGACCTGACGGTGGAGATGACCCGGGTATTTTTCCGGGTGTTCAACGAGCGGCTTTCCGGCAGAAATGTGGCGGACATCACGCCGGCCTTTCTCCAGACCATGGGCGCTTCCATGGGGCAGATGTATGTTTTGATCGCTCCTGCGCTCCAGGCTCTGCTGGAGGCTGCCAGGGACACCATGGAAACCGAGGTGCTTCTGGAAGGGCAGCGGAATCTGCTGGCCCATCCTAAGCTGGAATACTGGCGGATCATGAACTATCTGGAGCAAAAGGAAGACCTGGTTCAGCTGCTCCGGCAGAAGCCCGGCAGGATCACCATCCTCATCGGCGGAGAAAGCCAGAGACCGGAGCTGCGGGACCTGTCCATTCTGATCTCCCGCTACAGCGTGGAGGGCTGGGACGCCGGAGCCCTGGCGCTTTTGGGCCCCACTCGGATGGATTACCCAAGGCTTACGGCGGTTTTGGAATATCTGACCGATCAGGTGAGCCGAATGCTCACCGTCCTCATGCGGGAAGAATAATATTTCGGAGGGAAGGGAGAAACCAATGGAAAAGGAAAAGAACGAAAGTATGCCCGAAGTGGAGCAGCCCGAAGCGCAGGAGCCGGAAACCGGGGAGCCCCAGCAGAAGGAAGAGCGAAAAAAGAAGAAAAGCAAGGACGCGGAGGTTCTGGAAAAGCTCCGGCAGGAGTTTGAGGACCACAAGCAGCAGCATCTCCGGGTGCTGGCCGAGTACGACAATTACCGAAAGCGGACCCAGAACGAAAAGAGCGCCGTCTATAACAACGCCGTTTCCGATACGGTGCAGGCCATTCTTCCCATCGCCGACAACATCGATCTGGCCCTGAGCCAGGAGAACACCTCGGCGGAGGATATGCGCAAGGGCGTGGAAATGATCCGCAGCCAGATCGGCGCCGCTTTCGAGAAGCTGAATATCCAGGCCATCGGGGAGGTGGGCGAGACCTTCGACCCCAACCTCCACAACGCTGTGGCCCACATCGACGACGACAGCCTGGGCGAAAATGTGATCGCTGCCGTCTATCAGAAGGGGTACATGCTGGGAGACCGGCTGATCCGCCCCGCCATGGTCCAGGTGGCAAATTGAGCAAGTTCCCTGTTTTGCGAAAAATCTGAAATCCATATATTTTTGAAAGGAAGTATTTATTATGGCAAAGACAATCGGTATTGACCTGGGTACGACAAATTCCTGCGTGGCGGTCATTGAGGGCGGCGAGCCCGTAGTGATTGCCAACGCCGAGGGCGCCCGCACCACTCCCTCTGTGGTGGCCTTCTCCAAGACCGGTGAGCGCATGGTAGGCCAGGTGGCAAAGCGCCAGGCCATCACCAATCCGGAGCGCACCGTTTCCTCCATCAAGAGGGAAATGGGCTCTAACTACAAGGTGACTGTGGACGATAAGAGCTATACGCCCCAGGAGATCTCCGCTATGATCCTGCAAAAGCTGAAGGCTGACGCGGAGGCCTATCTGGGCGAGACGGTTACAAGCGCCGTTATCACCGTGCCCGCTTACTTCACCGACGCCCAGCGCCAGGCTACCAAGGACGCCGGCAAAATCGCCGGTCTGGACGTGAAGCGCATCATCAACGAGCCCACTGCCGCGGCACTGTCCTACGGCGTGGATAAGGACAACGACCAGAAGGTCATGGTTTACGACCTGGGCGGCGGCACCTTCGACGTGTCCATCATCGAAATGGGCGACGGCGTTCAGGAGGTTCTGGCCACTGCCGGCAACAACCGCCTGGGCGGCGACGACTTTGACCAGCGGGTGATCGACTGGATCGTGTCCGGCTTCCGCATGGAGCAGGGCGTGGATCTCAGCCAGGATAAGATGGCCATGCAGCGTATCAAGGAAGCTGCGGAAAAGGCAAAGATCGAGCTGTCCGGCGTGACCAGCGCGGCCATCAATCTGCCCTTCATCACCGCCGACGCCTCCGGCCCCAAGCATCTGGACATGACCCTGACCCGGGCCAAGTTCAACGAGCTTACCGCAGATCTGGTGGAAAAGACCATGGGCCCCGT
>CAZRLJ010000041.1:0-17002 GCA_964600905.1 uncultured Acutalibacter sp.
GTGAGCATGAGCCGACGCTCGCTGGACACCATGGGGTGGACGGGGGTGACAATGGTGACGTTGGGGCCGAAGCTACAGTCATCGCCAATGGTGACTTCACCGTCGTCCTGGACGGTGAAGTTGAAGTTGGCGAAAAAGTTTTTGCCGATCTTTGTGTGCTTGCCGTAGTGGAAGGCGATGGGCCCCTGGATACGCACTCCTTCGCCCATCTCGCCGATGATCTCGTGGAGGATGGCATCCCGCCTTTCATACTCGTCCTCGTGGGTCTGGTTGTAGTCCACATTCAGGTTATGAGTCTTCAGCTTAATGGCGACCAGCTCCGGCTCTGCGGGGCAGAACAGCACCCCGGCCCTGATTTGTTCCTCATGGTTTGCGTACTTTTTGCTCACAGGAATCCCTCATTTCAGCTTTTTCGTGATTTGACCTCTTGAAACTCGATCTTGCACCGGAACGCCATCAGAGTGATCACCAGGCGGCAGAATGTCCCGGATCCATTTATGTCTCTATCATACAGCGAATTAGCGGAAAAAGCAAGAAGCGCTTACCGGGTGTTCACGCCCTTGTCCCCAAAATCGTGCTCCAGACCGACGTCCGGTTTTCCCCTGCCATCATGGTATCGCTCTCTTTTACAATATTTTTCGGATAGCCGCTTCCTCTGCCTCCGGCAGCAGCTTGCGCAGATGGTCGAGCACTTTAGCGTAAGCTTCCTCCGGCGTGCGCCGATAGACCCGCTCTGTAAAAGCTTCGCCCAGAAATTTCTCCGGCGTGGAGTATTCGGCCACGCCCCAGCCGTACTGCCTGCCCTGCCGATCCCGCTTGTATTTGAAATCGCTGATGAGCACATAGCACTGGGCCTGCAGCCGGTTGATGATGGTTTCAAAGCCCTTTTTCCCGCCCTTGCGGTAATGGCCCTTGTCCCGCAGGTCGCCGGTCATGATGGGCGCCGTCTCGTCCAGCAGGTCGAACAGCTCCTTGTCCCGGAAGGGGGCTAGGCCGTCGTCGAACCGGGCGTCAAAATCGTAGCCGTCCCGGCGGTAGTTGGCAAGGTCCGGAAACCACTCCCGGCTGACAAATACCGCCTTCTGCTCGAAAAACTTGCCGTAGGCGCAGCCGGTCTCCTGGATCACCGGGCCCTTCCACTCCCAAGGCCCCGGTTCGCTGCCGAACCAGATGGCGGGGTCTACATTTTCCTCCACTGAAAAACCGGGGATGGAATTTTCAAACAGCGGCAGAAAGCCCATTTCATCAATGGCTTTTATCAGATCTTCCTTTGTGCGAATGGTAAATCCATGTCGGCCCATGTCTCATTTCCCCTCCGAAAGGAAAACGCCGCCCAGCGAGCGGCGTTTTTTCGTTCCTTCGCTTATTCTGTAAAAGGCACAACGTCCTTCACCGCGTCAGCGGCGGTGATGCGATTGTCCTGGTTGTCCACGTCAATGAGCACATAGCGGTCATTGCCCATGCCCAGCTCCTTCATGTAGGAGAGCTGGCGGTAACCGTGGCGGGAGGTCATGCGCTCTACCAGAGCGTGGCGATCCGCCTCCTTCATGGCGTGGATCATATCTACGGAGGCCTGGTCGACAGCCAGAATATCCACCGAGGCCAGAATTCCCACGTTGGGGGTGACCACTGGCTGGGCGCCCACGCCCTCGCAGTCGCAGGACACGGACATGTTCCGCAGCACGTTCACATAGGTGATGTGCTCTCCGAAGAAATCGATGGTGGCCTTGGTGGATTCGGTGATCTTCTCCATCAGCTCCTCCTCTACCGCACCCCAAGGGTTGCCGTCCTTGCCGTGGACCATGCCCTTACCGATGCGGCCGTCCGCACAGCCGATGCCGATGTTCTTGTTGGCGCCGCCGAAGCCGCCCATGGTGTGGCCCTTAAAGTGGGTGAGCACCACCAGGGAATCGTAGTCGAGCTGGGATTTTCCCACGCTCATCTCCTCAAACCACTTGCCGCCCTTGACCGGAAGCATGGCGGTGCCGTGCTCGTCGGTGATGTCTACGGTGGTGAAATCGGTCCAGCCGTTGACCTTGAGGGTCTCCCGGTGCTGCTCCGTGGTGTAGCGGTCGCCGTCATAGAAGGTGTTGGTTTCGATGATGGTGCCATCGGGCAGCTCCGCGGCCATGAACTCCTTGACCCAGGCCGCCGGAATGATGTTGGGGCCGTTTGGCTCCCCGGTGTGCAGCTTGATGGCCGTTTTGCCGGTGATGCCGTCCTTCACCCTCTCATAGACCTTTTTGAGCCCCTCGGGGGACAGGTCCCGGGTAAAATAGACCACCGATTCCGGACCGGTGCGCTCCTCAAAGGGAATGTAGTGCTGTCCGCCGGTTCCGGCAATTTTCCTCTCTGACATGTTTTTCACCTCTCTGATAGATTCAGCGCGGGTCGATTCCCGTCGCTGTGGTATACTGACTGCTTGCAGTCAGTAGAGCGTGTCGAAAAAGTTGTTGTAGCCGACCTTGGCTCCCTCTGATGAGGGAGCTGTCAGCGTAGCTGACTGAGGGAGAGAAACCTGTATACACCGCCAAAAGCATAGGTCATCGCTTTCTCTCCCTCCGTCACGGCTTACGCCGTGCCACCTCCCTCGTCAGAGGGAGGCTAAGGTCAAGAGCGACCTTCCCGAAAGGTTTATCGACAGACTGTAATGACTGCTTGCAGTCAGTATACCACAGCTTATGGGAAAATGCACTATCAAAATATCAGATTCTGTGTGGCATAAGGTAGACCCCATAGGCGTACAGCCAGGCCTGACGGTCAGAGCTTATTTCAGGTCTTTCAGCGCCTCGGCAATATCCCGGTCGATCCCAATAGTCTGTTTGGCAATCGCTTTTGGGAAAAAGCTTTCCCCCAAATTGATACAGGCGTAAACGGCTTTCGGATTTTTCGCCGTCATTTGCCAGAAGGGGTACTTGATGATGACAGGGGTGTTGTAGCCCACGCCCAGCTCTAAAAACAGGATTTTTTGATCCTTTCTGGTGCGCAGGAAGCTTTCGTACCGCTCCGCCGCTTTCAGCCAGCCCTCGTCCTCCACGAATTTATCGTCGGACCGGAGATTCATGGTCAGCGGCTTCCCGCACTTCGGGCATTTGGGAATCAGCGAACCGGGGATTTTCATGTCCTTTTGCTCTTTCATCATGCGGCGGATGGCTTCCTCATTGTCGTAGGTGTCAATATCGCAAGGCACGGAGCACTGGAACAGGCCGTAATCCCCCTGGGTGTAGAACAGACGCTTCTTGTCAAAGCCCGCTTTTTGAAAGCAGTGGTCCACATTTGTGGTGATGACAAAATAATCCTTGTCCTTCACAAGCGCCAAAAGCTCCTGATACACTGGCTTCGGCGGGTCCATATAGCGGTTTACATAGATGTACCGGCTCCAGTAGGCCCAGTGCTCCTCCGGCGTGGAATAGGGATAAAAGCCGCCGGAATACATATCGTGAAAGCCGTACTTCTCTTCAAAATCCGCAAAATACTGCCGGAAGCGCTCTCCCGTGTAGACAAAGCCCGCCGCGGTGGAAAGTCCCGCGCCCGCGCCGATCAAAATGCAGTCGGCGGCTTCGATTTCCCTTTTCAGCCTTTCAATTTGCCCCGAGTAGATCCCGGTAGATTTCATAATCGATTCCCTTAAAAACATTGAAGACCACCTCTATTCCGCCGTTTCTCTGTGCCCGGTACTCTCTTACAGTTTGGACGGCGATTTCTGCCGACTTATCGTTTGGAAAATGAAACTCACCTGTGGAAATGCAGCAAAAAGCGATGCTTTTCAGGCCGTTTTCCTCGGCCAGCTCCAGACAGGAACGGTAGCAGGAGGCGAGCAGCTCTTTGTCCCGCGCGCTCAGCGGCCCGGCGGCGATGGGGCCCACCGTGTGGATCACAAAATCGCTGGGCAGGTTAAACGCGGGTGTGATTTTCGCCCTTCCGACTTCTTCCTCATGGCCCTGCCTTTTCATGAGTTCGGCACACTCCAGCCGGAGCTGCACCCCCGCAAAGGTGTGAATGGCGTTGTCAATGCAGCCGTGGTTGGGACAGAAGCAGCCCAGCATCTGACTGTTTGCAGCGTTGACGATGGCGCCGCACCGAAGGGTCGTAATATCGCCCTGCCAGAGATACAAGCCCGGCTCCACGGGCTGCAGATCGGCAAGCTCCGTAATGCCTTTCGCGTTTATTTCCTTTTTCAGGTACGCATCCTGGATTTGCAGGAAGGCTTCCCCGATGGGCTTCGGCATACGGATGTTGAAAAGTGCCTGCAGGAGGCGTTTTTGTTCCTGTTCATTTTCAGGTATTTCCATACCCGCAGTTCCCGGCTGTTCGGCCAGCAGCTCATGGATCAAATAGAGCCGTTTTTCTGTCTGGGTCATGCTGACACCTCCTGTTTGGAAGAAATCCGGGGCTGTCTTTTGGATAGCCCCGGTTCCTTTTGCACTATCCGATCAAGCGAAGAAGAAACCTGCGGTCATATCCAGGTAGTTCTGGCCACTGTACTGGGGATACTGCTTCTGGACCTCTGTCTTGAACTGGTCGGCATTCTGAACCCCTGTGGCGATCTTCTTGAGGTTTTCCAGATAGTCGATCTTTGTCTGGGCGTCCTTCAGATCCTCCGGGGTGTAGTGGGAGGTGAGGATCAGGTCGTAGCCCTTGCCGATGTAGCTTTGCAGCTCCGCGATCATGGCGTCGGCGTGTCCCGCGCCTACAACGATGGAGTGGCAGTCATGGCCCAGCATGTGGGTGTAAACCGCGTTGATTTCGGGAATCTCCACATCAAAGGCCTCGCTTGTCTGCTTGATGACGAAGTCGATGCCGCCGATGGTGACCTTGCCGGCTTCGATCACATGGGTGATCTCATGGACGGAGGGATCGAAGATTTCTCCGAAGGTCCCGGTGAAGTTGTCAATCAGGGCTTTGCCGCCGCCGCTTTTGGAATAGTCCACCGCGTTCTGCGTGGCGTACTTGGGAACATTGGGGAGGAAGGTGGCTCCAGCGCCATGGTAGGCAACCAGCATTCCCTCCACTGCCATGTCTTTCAGATATTCGGCAAGCTCCCTGTTGTTGTCGTGGAAGCAGGGAGATTCAATGACAACCGCCTTGCCGTTTTTCTCCACGATGAATACCTCATCGTCGATGAAATCGTTGGTCTTGTAGGCATGAAGCTTCACGCCGCCGAAATCGTAAACATTCACTTCACCCTTGGCGAGCTTAACCGTTGTAAAAGTATTTTTGTTCATGGTGATCCTCCTGAAAATAATAGATTTGTCAGATTGCTTTTCCGGCTTCGGAGCGGCCGTCTCCTCAGCTGTTGGCTATATTATACGCAGGGGGGATTTGCCCGTAAAGTACGCACTTTTTTGTGGCGTAGTTACCAAGGGGATACTAATGGACGGTTACCGGCAGGAAACAAATGCGCAGTTTCGGGCCTTTCAGACGTTTTTGGCAGATCAAAAAAATTTTTTGTAATTTTTGTTTCTTCCGGAAATATTGACTCCAAACAGGAAATACGGTATTATTGGCTTGAAAGTATATATTAGAAACTAATGCGAGGAGCGATTGATATGAAGACGCAGAATGCAGCCACTGATCTGCCCGCCTGCCCGGTAGAAACCACCTTGATGCTCATCGGGGACAAGTGGAAAGTTTTGATCCTCCGGGACTTGCTCCCCGGCACCAAACGCTTTGGGGAATTGAAGAAATCTATTGGCAGCGTCAGCCAAAAGGTGCTGACGGCTCAGCTCCGGGACATGGAAGGAAGCGGGCTGGTCAACCGCCAGGTCTACGCAGAGGTGCCGCCGAGAGTAGAGTACTCCCTGACAGAGCTGGGGCAGAGTTTGAAGCCCATCCTGGATTCCATGCAGAATTGGGGTGAGGGCTACAAGGCTTCCCTGCAATGAGCGGCCGGAGGAGAGCGCTATGACTTTCGTTTTTTCCGATGTACACGGCTGTTTCGATCAATATCGGGCGATGCTGGAGAAAATGCGCCTTCAGGATACCGACACCCTCTACGTCTTGGGCGACGTCATCGACCGGGGCCCGGATGGGGTGCGGATTCTCCGGGACATGATGGCGCGGCCCAATGTGGCGCCGATTTTGGGAAATCATGAATTGACCGCCGCCCTCTGCCTTCCCTGGCTTTTGGAGGAGATCACCGACCGAAGCATTGCCGCCATGGACGAGACCCGGATCGGCGCGCTGAACGATTGGCTCCTTAACGGGGGCGAAACCACCCTGCGGGAGCTGGGCAAATTGACCAGGGAGGAGCGCGGGGCGGTTTTGGACTATCTGCGGGAAATGGACCTTTATGCGGAAGTGGAGGCGGGAGGACAGAGCTTTGTGCTGATCCACGCAGGACTGGATCATTTTTCGCCGGGAAAGCCTCTGGAGGAATACGAGCTGACGGATTTTCTCTTTGGGCGCTCCCGCCCGGCAGGGGACTATTATCCGGACCGGATCGTGGTCTTTGGCCACACCCCTACCCGCCTGCTTCGGCAGTGGGCGGGGCAGGCGCCGAAGGACGGGATTTTTCGCTATGGGAACCAAATCGCCATTGACTGCGGCTGCGCCTACGGAGGACGGCTGGGCGGCCTTTGCCTGGACACCATGGAAGAGTTCTATGTGTAAAGCAATGGAATTCGCTGTCTGAAGATACTCATGGAGAAATGAACCGGATACGCCCAATAAACGAAGCGCACAGCGGAGGGAATTTCCCTCCGCTGTGCGTTTTTTAGGGCCGCTGGGCCCGGTGGAGTTCGCTTTTACCGTCTTGCGGATTCCCGGATGAACGGCGGCGATACCGACCTGTCAAGGAGCTTTCGATACATGTCCGGGCGGCGGAAGGTGTTGCCGGAGCCGCACTCCGTTTCCCGGCAGCGCCTGAGCAGATCCAAGTCAAGATCGGCGGTGTAAACGCCCTCGTCGCCGCCGCAATCCTTCACCAGCATATCTCTTACCCCCGGTTCGTCCACGATCCATGGAACCCCGTCGAACAGGGTGGAATGGCCGTTGCAGTCCGGCATCCCTTCGGGATAGTTGCAGGTGGCAACGGCCACCATGTTTTCGTATGCCCTTGTCCGCAGGGCGCAAAGCCGGTTGATCTCCATGGGACAGGCATTGGGGGCAAGAATCAGTTCCGCGCCCTGGAGCATCAGGATACGCGCGCTTTCGGGAAACTCCCGGTCGAAACAGATCATGGAACCGATGGTTACAGTCCCGCGGCCTGTGTCCAGCTCGGCTGCGGGAAATTCCATACCTCTGGCAAGGTGGATTTCGTCCTCAAAATCGCAGGTGTGTACCTTGGAATAGTGCAGGGCCTCCCTTCCGAGCCTGTCGTAGACGATGACAGAATTCAGCGGCAGCCCGTCCGTTTTTTCCAAAAATGTAATGGCGATGGCCATTTCCAATTCTGCGGCGAGCTGCCGGAATGCAGCGATAAAGGGATCGGCCGCTGTGACCGCCGTTTTATAGACGTCATATCCCGTGCTCCACATCTCAGGAAACAGGGCAATATCCGCTCCCAGCTCCTTTGCCCGGCGGCAGGCCTTTCTTCCCTTTTCCAGGTTCTGCTCTAACGCAGCTTCCGGCAGTACCTGCAAAAAGGCGATCCGTACCATGGCTTTTTCTTTCTTCATTTTCACTGCTTCCTTTCAAAATAAAATGGGTCTTATTTTTCAGGTGCAGCTCGACAACACAGGCTTAAGCCTTGAGATTTTTCTCGGTACAATCTGTTGTCTGCCGAAACTGCACCGAGCAGCTAATTCGTTTCAAATTTCCACCTCTTTCTGAAAGGGAGACGCTTTACAGGAGCGGCGTTGACGTCCGCATTGGCCCACCCGCCAGCGCCAGCCTTTGATCAGTGGTTCAGCTCCGTGTTGGCGTCCATCATCCGCAGGTGTTCAAAGGACATATTGTTTCCGCCGTTGCCCGGACCCATAACAAGATTTAAGGCTGTCCAGTTATGGGTGAAGTCGGCTCTCCAGTCGTCAAAAATGCTCTTGTCAACCTTTGTTCCGGCAAGGTAGTAGGTTCCATTCTCCTCCTCGCCGTAAATGCCGGTGGATTCCAGAACCACTGCTTCATAATCGGAAAACCCTGTCTGTTCATGATTCCAGGGAAGATAGGTGTAGGTATTGTGGAAGCTGTCTCCCTGGGGGCTGCAAACCTCCAATACCAGGTAGGGGATCCGGTTTTCGTCCAAAGCCAGGTCAATAGAGCCGCTGTTGCCGCCTACCTCTGCAAAGAGCTCGTCTTCCTTCAGCAGATCATAGCCGTCGGCAAACAGGCTCCACACCTGATACTTCACCCTGTAATCCTTTGTTTTATAAAGAAGCACCATTTCGTTGACACCGTTGCCGTTGATGTCCGTTACGCTGGCCAGGGGCTGATAGGACTGGCTGGGAGAAAGGAAATCCGAACTGTTTTCCAGCTGGGACAAAATCTCCTCCACCATCTGGTTCTTGTCGCTGGACTGATTTGCAGTGGTTCCGGCGCCCTGGGTGTTGCCTGTTGCCTGGGAAAGGGAGCCGTAGGCGTCTTCTCCGGTTTCAATGCCGCCCTCCTCTACCCGAAGGGACATGAGGAAATCGGATAGAACGGCGGCGGTCTGCTCCAGATTTTCCTCCACCGCCCGCAGCTCTATGATCCAGTAGGAGCCGCTGCAGGGAAAAAACACCTTGTAGCAGGTTTCATCCTGATTCAGGCCGAAGCCCTGATAGGTAAAGCTCATGCCTACCTGCACAAAGGGATACCGGCCCATATCCAGCCGGGAAAGCTCTGAGAAGATCTGGAAGTTCCTCACGTCGTCGCTCTTTGCGTAAGCATTGAGAGCCGTTTGCATGACGCTTGCAAACTCATCACTGTCTGAGTCGGCCGAAACCTGAGAGTGATCGTCCTCGTACATGCTCACAGTGGACTGGCCCTGTTCCGCAGCGCGTATCTGCACATAGTTTGTGAGGATCTCCCTCTCATAGCCCAACTGTACCTCGCCCTGCACCGCTTCGTCCCGCAGGATAAATTCCAGGTGGTCCGGGGCGTCCGAGGAATAGAGGGTGTACCCCTCCGCCTGATATTCTCCGGTGATTTCAAAGCTTTCCAGCATTTGCTCGACCTGTTCCATGCGCTGTTCCCGGTTGGAGACGCCTTCTTCCAGCATCCACAGGAACGTGTAGCAGCCGAATTCGCCTTCGGAATCGAACAGGTACAGGCCGCCCTCATAGGAAGCGCCGTCCTGCGTCAGCTCCCAGGCAAAGTGATAGCAGTCTTTCCCGGCAATCTTCTCCTCGGAAAATCCGGAGGTCTCCACCGCCTCTGTCCCCACCCATTCGGCAAGCAGCGTGGGGTCGTCGTTCAGCTGCTCCGCGAAGTCCTCAGCGGAATAGATGAAGCAGTTTCTTGTGGTGATAAAGGCGTATTCCGCCACCACGCGGCATTGATCGCCCAGAGAGAACAGGACATTATTGCTGTCCGGTTCACTGTAGGTAAAATCGGAGGGGTAATCCAGCGCAAAGCACGTGGCGCTGTTTTCATACCTTTGCATGCCTGCAACAGGGGGGTTCACAGTAGAGGAAACCGGGATCTCTGTGGTCGAAGGAGCGGACCTTCCAAGAAAAACTGTGGCGATAATGACGACGGCCAGAACGAAGAACAGCGCTACCGTTCCGACGATCACAGGGATCAGCCACTTGGGGCGCGGCTTGATCACGAGCGGAACCACAGGCTGGGGAGGATTTCCCCGCTGTGTGGTATTTTCCTGCCGGGGAATTTTACAGCCGCACTTGGGACAGAACTGTGCATTGTCTGGCAGTTGAGTTCCACAGTTGCTACAAAACATAGGGATGCTCCTTTTTGCGTTTTATTTATTTTCTATTGTACATGGCTGGTTTCACCTTTGTCAAGAATTACGGCTGTTTTTCTGAAATCCGGCAGTGTTGGGGGATCAAGCACGGCAAGCTGTGTGAAGACCGGGAAAAGGCTGGCGATAAAAAGGGGAGGGAACCACCGGTTCCCTCCCGCTTTTCTCCATGACTACTTGCAGGCAATATAAATATCCATGGTATCGCCGTCCGTCTCAAAGCAGGGGATCACCTCCTTGTCCGTATGCTCCAGGCCGTTTAGCTTCATGTATTCCATCAGGGTCTTGTAGGCATTGGGAATTACCACAAAGGGGTCTTCAAATGGGACTTCTATGTGGATAGCCGCGTATTTGTGGGCAGGCTGTTCGCGGACCTCCAGCCCTTCCGGAACAAGTCCCTCCGGCAGGATCCACGCCGCTTCGTATCCGTGCATATTGAAGACATTGATCTGTTCCTGTGAGACGTGGGGAAAATCCCATCCGATGACCGTCGGGTTTTCAACGCCGTTATCTCTGGCAAAGCCGTTTACCCGGTCCAGCGCATCGCCCTCCGGCATGGGGCTGACCACTGCGTGGGTGACGTACCGGAAGCCGGGAACCATCTCGACCCGCAGGTTGGAATAGGCTTCGTCACAGGCGTCCAGCTCTTCCCGGAACAGGTTGTCCAGGGTGCAGCTGAACAGCTTGCACAGCTCGATAGCCTTTTCCATTTCCGGCTGGGCCCCGTCCAGCTCCCATTTTGAAACAGTCTGTCTGCTGACGTCCAGCTTCTCCGCCAGGGCCTCTTGGGTCATATTTCCGCTTAACCGCCGCAGGTATTGCAGGTTCTTTCCGAAACTCATTGCTGATCTCTCCTCGTTGCTTTTTTGAGCGCCGCGCTGTAAGTACAATATATCACGTAGGAGAGCAGCCTGCTACCATTTTGTATGTGCACTTTTTCCCTTTTGCGCAACTATCGCTTGCGGCCGGTCAGCGGCGGAGCCGCGTCCCAAACCCCGCCGCATTAGCGGCGTTAGGATGAGGTTCCCAGAAAAAACAAAAAGTGCCTGACTTTCTCAAGTCAAGCACTCTTTGGAGCTGCTATCCAGATTCGAACTGGAGACCTCATCCTTACCAAGTGATGGAGAGGCGTTTCTTGGCTTGTTTTCTGGCATTTCCGGCACCTTCATCTCGGGAAAAAGCACTCTCCGGCAGTCTTATTTTCACTGAGTTTTTCCGCTTCTTTCCCCGTGTGGGTCAGATTGTGGGTCAAGAGCGATTTTCCGTGTGGGGTGCTGTTCTCCGGTGGAGAGCGTTCAGCACCGACCGAGCCGATAGGCGAGACCAGGTTGTGGGTCAAAGCAAAAGGCAAACAGACAAGTGGGTCAAAATTTGGGTCGCTGGAAACAAAGAAAGTACTTCTTCTGAAAAACGATAGAAATCGCTTGACGCGGCGATAATATTTTGATAAAATCAGGATAAAAGGAGTGACAACCATGATGGATATTCGCCCGGTATCGGATTTAAGAAACAAGTACCCGGAAATTGAAGACGCTGTTTTGAAAAGCGGTCGGCCTGTCTTTTTGACGAAAAACGGCTATGGCTCGATGGTGGTGATGAGCTTGGAGCAGTACGCCGCATTGACCGACGATATTGAGCTAAAGCTGGATGAGGCTGATCTTGCTGCCGAGCTCGATGGAGAACGCCATGCTGCAGAGGAAGTGTTCAGCCGGGTAAGGAGGCGTGTCCATGAGCGAAAAGCACTATGAGCTGCGTTTCCTGCCGCTTTTCGAGGAAGATTTGAATGGGATTGTGGACTATATCACATACCGACTCAAAAACCCCTCTGCCGCAGAAAATTTCATTACTGCGGTGGAACAGGCAATTCGGGAGCGCTTGCCGTTTGCGGAATCCTTTGAACAGTACCCAAGCAAAAAAGAGCGCCGATATCCCTATTACAGGATTCAGGTAAAGAATTTCACGGTATTCTATGTGGTGATTGGAAACGTGATGGAGGTGCGTCGAATTCTGTATGGGAAAATGAATTTGTCGGAGCATATCTGACTCAATTGACGCTCCTACGCAGGCGCATTGTTAGGGTATCACACGGGAAAGGCTTGGTAACTACAAATTTGGAGAATTGCCCTGGAATCATTATCTTTTGTGAAGTTATAGGAATTTCCGCCCTTAGTGACCCCAAATGCAGAGATAGAGGCACAAATTCCACGCTTATGAAGACATTGACGATCTTCATTGACTTTTTTGCTATTGAGGCATTTGATTTTATGCTTATATTTGGGACTTGGATATAGTAGTTCCCAAAAAATTTAGCGGGGTGAAGTCATGGTCTTTAGATTAAATGATTATCACAAGTATATTTCTGATGATTTGCTTTTGACTGATATGATTGAAACTGCGAAAAGGCTTAATCAATTCTCATTGAGCCGCAGTGAATATAGGGAAAACGGCACATATGGTACCACAACAATTGAGCGTCGATTTGGTAGCTGGTTGCGGGCTTGTAGGTTGTGTGGATTTGATGAAATGAAGAACCAACATAGTTCAATGACCATTTCTGAAGATGAATATGTTCGTGATTTGCAGGATGTTTCGAATAAGCTCGGAGCGCGATTATTGACGCGAGATTTGTATAATAAACATGGAAAATTTCACTCTTCAACGATGGAGCACAGATTTGGTTCATGGAATAAAGCATTAATCGCTGCGGGCTTAGATATATCCCGCAATGCCAAATTTTCAGAAAGAGATCTGTTTCAGGAGATAGGGCGCGTTTGGATACTGCTTGGACGTCAGCCCACTTCCACAGATATTAAAAAGGGAATTTCAAAATATTCGCTTAATAGTTACACCAGACGATTTGGCGGCTGGAGAGGTGCTTTGGAGGCTTTTGTTGATTGGGTCAACAGCGAAGAAAGCACAAATTGTGTATCGCCCACAGACAAATCGATAACCCATTATATAAGTCCTAAAGAACATTTACCTTCCCATATTGCTACAACTCATTCAACGACCCGAGATATTAGTCTTCGACTCCGATTCAAAGTAATGAAACGTGACAATTTTAAGTGTTGTATTTGCGGAGCGTCCCCAGCAAAAGATCCATCTGTAGAACTGCATATTGACCATATTATTCCATGGTCAAAAGGCGGAGAAACGGTTATTGAGAATCTGCAAACTCTTTGCTCAAAGTGTAATCTTGGAAAAAGCAATCTTCCTTTGGATGAAAACACTTGACCAGCTAAACAACATGTCTCAAATTGGGTCTGTGGGCAAATTCACAAACAAAAAGCGCCATGCTTTTATAAAGCACAGCGCTTTCTGGAGCTGCTATCCAGATTCGAACTGGAGACCTCATCCTTACCAAGGATGCGCTCTACCGCCTGAGCCATAGCAGCATGGCGACCCGGAACGGGCTCGAACCGTCGACCTCTAGCGTGACAGGCTAGCGTTCTAACCAGCTGAACTACCGGGCCATGGCCCGAAACCATCGGGCAACGGTTGAAATTATACATGATTCCCCCCAGTTTGTCAAGCGTTTCGACCGAAGAAAACGATTTTTTATTGTCAGGAGAGAGCAGCCTGGGAAATCTGCCGCTTTCCGGCGGTTGTAAAGCGCAGGAAAGCATGCTATACTATCACATGAGCAAGACCCGGTGGGTCACCGTGGTGCTGGATGAGTGCGAGGATGACGAAAATGGAAAAGGGCTCAGTGAGAGGAGCTTTTACGCCGCCTGCGTCAGGCCCCGGAGAAAGAAGAAAGCGGAAGCGGGAGAGAAGAAAAATGAAGATCCTGATTATTTGCAGCAAGGCGTTTTACCCGGAGATCGCGCCGATCCAGAAGACCCTGGAGGACATGGGACACGAGATTTCCCTGCCCAATTCCTACTACCATCCGGAGGCGGAGCAGGAAAGCTGGGACATGGGGGAGAAGGAGCACGCCGCCTTTAAGGCCCGGATGTTCCGCCGGAGCGCGGAGACCATTTCCCGCATGGACGCGGTGCTTGCCCTGAACTTTGAGAAGAACGGGAAGAAAAACTATATCGGCGGCGCCACCTTTCTGGAGCTGTACGAAGCCTTTATGGGCGGCAAGAAAATTTTCCTGTACCATGACGTCCCGGAGGGGATGCTGTACGACGAGATCGCGGGCTTCGCTCCCACCGTGATCCACGGGGACCTGAGCCTGGTCAAATAGCTATAAAGGGGATGCGCTTTACATTTGAGACACAGAGCGCCCCGCTGGCCTTCTGCAAGGTGAGCGGGGCGCTTTTCTTTTGCTTTCTCAGAAAATCAGGCGTCCAGATAAAACAGAATATCCGCTTTTCCCTCCTGGGGCGTTCCCGCATAAACATGGGTATCCAGACCGCCGATGACAAACCCGGCTTTCAGATAGAACAGGCAGGCGGACAGATTGTTGTCCTGTCCGATGGTATAGAGGCCCCGGTATCCGTTTTGCAAAGCAACTTCCTTGGCCTTTTCGATCAGCCTTGTGGCGACGCCCTGTTTGCGGTGACTTCCGGCCACCTTCAAATCGGAAAGATACATGTACTTGAAAAAGCCGTTCTGCAAAATGGCAAGGCCAATACATTGGCCGCCGTCATAGGCGCCCAGGAACACACTGTCGCGGCACATGGAACCGTAATCGTAGTTTTCATCGGGGAAGCGCATTTCACAGACGTCCTGGGGCGGGTATTTCCGCACACTGTAGCCCCATTTTTCCCCTGTGTAGGTGGGGATCATCTTCCCCCAGAGGGCAAAAGGCTCGTTTTTGAGATTGACGTCCTCTTTGTGGGTTTCATCGATTAGGCGGATCTCAATCATTGCGATCTCTCCTTAGTCACTGCTTGCTCAAGCGATATAGTCGTTGTCCCGGAACTGGAGGCTGTAAAGGCTCTTGTAAACGCCGTTTTTCGCCATCAGCTCCTCGTGGGTGCCCTGTTCGGTGATCCGGCCCTCCTGGACCACCACGATTTCGTCGGCGTTCCGGATGGTGGAAAGGCGGTGGGCAACCACCAGAGTGGTGCGGCCCTTGCAGAGCTCGTCCAGGGCCTGCTGGATCAGCACCTCGGTGGTGTTGTCCAGGGCGCTGGTGGCCTCGTCCAAAATGAGGATCGAGGGATTTTTCAGGAAGATCCGGGCGATGGAAAGCCGCTGTTTCTGGCCGCCGGAGAGCTTCACGCCCCGCTCACCGATCTCCGTATCATAGCCGTTTTCCAGGGTCATCACATAGTCGTGGATGTTGGCGCGCTTGGCTGCCTCAATGACCTCCTCGTCCGTGGCGTCCAGCCGGCCGTAGCGGATGTTCTCCTTGATGGTGCCCATAAACAGGAAGACGTCCTGCTGGACGATGCCGATGTTTTTCCGCACGGAATCCATGGTCAGGTCCCGGATGTCCTGGCCGTCGATGAGAATGGCGCCTTCGCCCTCAGACAGCTTGTAGAAGTTGGGGATCAGGTGGCAGATGGTGGTTTTGCCGCCGCCGGAGGGGCCCACCAGGGCCACCTTTCTGCCGGGCTCGGCCTTCAGGCTCACATGGTTCAGAACGCCTTGGGTGGTATCGTAGGAGAAGCTCACGTCCCGCAGCTCGATCTCGCCTTTGGGGTTCTCCAGCTCCACGGCGCCGGGCTTGTCCTCCTCGGGGGGCATGTCCATGATCTCCAGGAACCGCTGGAAGCCGGTAACGCCGTTCTGGTACTGCTCCATAAAGCCGATGAGGGTCTGCACCGGACCGATAAACAGGTTCACGGAGACGATAAAGGTGGAATAGTCGCCGAAGCTGATGCGGCCGCCGTACAGGAACAGCCCGCCGGCGATGAGAATGATCACGTTGAACACATCGGTGATGAAGGAGGTGGAGCTTTGGAATTTGCCCATGGCCTTGTAGGACCGGCGGGAGGCGTCGATAAATTCTTCATTGCCCTGCTCGAATTTTTCTAGCTCCTTTTCATTGTTGGTAAAGGCTTTGGTCACGCGAATGCCGGTGACGCTGCTTTCCACAGCGGCGTTGATGGTAGCGGTGCTGACCCGGCGGGCCTTGAAGGCGCTGTTCATTTCCTTGCGGTAGTGGAGGGTGACCACCACCAGCAGGGGCACGCAGGCAAAGATGATCAGGGTGAGATATACGTCGATGGTGCACAGGTAGACAAAGGAAAGGATGATCATCAGGGAGCAGTTGATGAGATTTTCCGGGCCGTGGTGGGCAAGCTCCGTCAGCTCGAAGAGGTCGTTGGTCATTCGGGAGATGATCCGTCCGGTCTCATGCTCGTCAAAGAAGCTGAAGGGCAGCTTTTCCAGATGCTTGAACAGATCCCGGCGCATTTCCGCCTGCATCTGCACGCCGATGTAGTGGCCGTAGTACTGCACAAAATACCGCAGCAGCATCCGGGCCACGTACAGGATCAGCACGATGACGCCGGCGATGATGATGGTGGAATACATCTTGTTTGGAATGTAGTCGTTGAGCATCCGGTTTGTGACCACCGGATAGGTCATGCCGATGATGGAGATCACAAAGGAGGCCAGCATGTCCATCGTGAACATGAACTTGTGGGGTTTGTAATAGTGGATAAAACGTTTCAGCACAACAAAAATCTCCTTATCTGGACAAAAGCCAAAATCATCTGCATTATAGCAAAAGTTGGATTTTTCGTCAACAGGGCAGAGGTGAGCACGTGCGAGCGGCACGTTGACGCGAACCGGTCTACGCTTCCGCTTCGGTCGGTGTCGGGCGTGTGCCACTGGCACACAACACCCGAGCCGACAGGCGAGACGGCTTTGAGGGTGCCTCGCCCTTTGTCTCCCCTTTCAGGGAAGGCAAAGAAAAAGGAGCCTTTACGGCTCCTTTGCTTTTTGCTGAAAAAATGCTCCGGTTCCTCTTACTCCGGCCTGGCCGCGGCCCGCCACAGGAAAGCAACGCCCTGGGCTCGAACACAGGTGTCGTTGGGGCTGAAGGTGCTGTCGCTGGTTCCCGCCGTGACGCGGTTCTCCACCGCCCACTGGACGGCCTTTTCGTAATAGGCCCCGGCCTCCACGTCTGTAAAGCTGGTAGAAGCATTTGTGGGGTCAAGCCTGCCGTGAGCGCGCCAGAGGAAGGAGACGATCTGGCCCCGGGTGCAGGTGTCGTTGGGGCTAAAGGTTGTGTCGGATGTTCCTGCCGTGACACGGTTT
>CAZRLJ010000042.1:0-16325 GCA_964600905.1 uncultured Acutalibacter sp.
TAAGGGTTCTCTCCCTCAGTCAGCTGCGCTGACAGCTCCCTCGTCAGAGGGAGCCAAGGGCGAGGCGACCACAATGCCTCCCACATCAGAGGGAGCCAAGGGCGAGGCGACCACAATGCCTCCCACATCAGAGGGAGCCAAGGGCGAAGGCCTACAAATTTACCGCCCGACCTGATACCTGCCGAAGCGGGAGATCATACTGAGCAGATGGCTGACTGCCAGCTCCAGCTGCTGCCGGGTGACTCTCCCCTCCTCATAGCCCCGGAGGATCTGGCCGATCACCGGCGGGCCTCCGGGCATGATCACATCGTTTCCGGCGGCCACAGCGTCGGCTCCGTCCACCACTACGTCCATATCGCCCCAGTCGGTGACCACCAGGCCGTCAAAGCCCCATTCCTCCCGAAGGATATGGGTGCACAAATCCTTGCTTCCTCCGGCAAAGACGCCGTTTATTTTGTTGAAGGAGGACATGATGCAGTGAAGATAGCCGGAGCGCACCAGCATTTCAAAGGGCTTGAGATAAAGCTCCCGCAGGGCCCGCTCGGAGACGATGGAATCCACCGCGTCGTATTGAAGCTTACTGCTGCCCCGGCGGTAGGTCTCCTGCTCGTTGGCGGCAAAATGCTTGGCGCAGATCATCACGGGATTCCCCTCCTGGCAACCTGCTGCAAGGGCGCAGGCCAGGGTTCCGGAAAGGAAGGGGTCTTCGGAAAAATACTCGAAATTCCGCCCTCCCAGGGGATGGCGGTGCAGGTTCACCGCGGGGGCCAGCCAAAGGTCCACCTTGTCCTCCTGGGCCTCACTGGCCACCGCGCCGCCAAAGGCCCGGAGCAGCCCAGTGTCAAAGGAGCAGGCCATCAGCATTTCCGTAGGCCAGGCCATATGTCCCACACCGGCGGGGCCATCCTTGTAGAACACCGAGGAAATGCCCCGGCGCTCAATGGCCGGAGACACATAGCCGTTGTGCCCCGTGGGATGGGTATTGGTGGTGACAGGCTGCCCGTTCTCGTCAAAAACCGTGGCGGGGTCCCCGTCCCCGGCAATGCCCGCAAAGGGGGTCCCGGGGCCGTAGCCCACGCAGAGGGCCATCAGCTCCTGGAGGGTGAAGCCCTGAAGCTCCGGCGCAGCAGGGGCCAGAGGATGCAACGCAAAGGGCGTCACCTCGGCGGCGGTGAGGGTCAGCTCTGCCTCCACGCCCTCCGTCGGGAAGCATTTCAGCTCCGTGAAGCGCAGCTTCTCCCGGTTTTCCCGGCGCAGCTCCAGCCGGTTCCCGCAGGCAAATACAATAATTTCCTCGGGCACGGCAATGCTGCCCACCGGAGAATTATGGCGGGAGGAATTGCCCAGCCGCACCACATAGCTCCCGGCGGCAATGATCCAGGCGCCCCGCTCCTCCTCGTAGGAGGCCAGCTCCCGCCAGGGGACAAAAATACGGATCTCCTCCCTCTCTCCGGGGGCAAGAAGCGCTGTTTTGGCAAAGCCCTTCAATTCCTGATAGGGCCGGGGATCGTGGGTCCCCTGGGCGGAAATGTAGAGCTGGGCCGTCTCCCGGCCGCTGACGGCTCCCACATTCTTCACCTGTGCCGAAAGGACAAAGCCCTGTTCTGCCTTGGCCAGGGCCGCGCCCTCAAAGGCAAACTCCGTGTAGGAAAGCCCGAAGCCAAAGGGGAAAACCGGCTCGATCCTGTTGGAGTCGAAATACCGGTACCCCAGGTAAATGTCCTCCTGATAGACGGTGACCGGGCTTTTTGCGAACCCGGCGCTGCCGTTTTCCCCGGCGCTGAGCCCATAATCTTCATAGGTGAGAATGGCCCGGGGCGTGTGGGGATTTTCCTTGTCCCCCTCCTTGTCCCAGGAGAAGTGCTCCGCCGTGGGATACTGGCCGTAGTCCGCCACGGTCACGGCCATTTTGCCGGAGGGGTTCACCCTTCCGGTGAGAAGATTGGCCAGGGCCGCGGGGCCCTCCTCTCCGGGAATTCCCGCAAACAGCAGGGCCTTAATGGAGGGATACTCCTTGAGCCAGCTCATGTCGATCAGGCCGTTGACGTTTAAGACCACCACAACCTTGGGAAAGGCGGCGCAGACCTGTCCCATCAGGGCCCGCTCCTCCCCGGTCAGGTAGAAATCATCGTAGAGATGGCGGTCGCATTCCTCGCCGCCGGAGGAGCGCCCCAGGATCAGCAGGGCGGTGTCCGCGGCGGCTGCGGCTGTTTGCAGCACCTCCTCCGGCACCGGGAACTCTCGGGCCGGGGGCGTATATTTGCCGAAAAACTCGTACATCATGCCGCTGTGCACCAGCTCCTTGAGGCGCTCGAAGTCTATCTGAGGCTGGGCGGCTCCCGCCGCCTGCTCCGCCTCCACCTGGCGGCTGTAGAAATCCTCCAGGGCCGGAACGCCGGTAAGGCCCAGAGCTTCGCATTCCTTTTGCACAGTGGTCTTTCTCGTTCCCGCCGCAGCGCCGGAGCCGTTGCCGGAAATGATGGGCTGCAAAACCGCCCGGCCGAACATGGCCACCTGCTTCGGGCAGGCAAAGGGCAACAGGCCTTCCTCGTTTTTCAGGAGGACCATAGAGCCCTCCGCGATCTCTCTTGCGATCTTCCGTGTGTCCATAAAGCTTCCTCCCGCTTCAAAGAGTTTTCCAGGCCGCCAGAAGCTGGCGCTCCAGCTCAGGCCCCCACCAGTCCCGGTACCCGGCCCGGGTGGGATGGATGGGATCGGCCATGTACAGGGCCCGTTCCCCGTCGAAGATATGGTTGAAGGCGTTGCCGTTCCACAGGTCCAGCACGATCAGGCCCCATTTTTTCTTCAGCTCCAGAAGCCGAACCACCATGGCGGCGTACTCGGCGGAGGGGTAACGGGACCCGGTGAAGAAGGCCACGGGGCAGTGCCAATGGTCTCTCGCGTAGGCAATGATGGTCTCCATGGCCCCGGTGATGGTGGCCGGGTCAAAGTCTGCCGGAGCCTTCCCGGCGGCGATCTGACCCAGGGGCTTTTTCTGGGTGGCGTCGTTGGTGGAGAGCTGGCAGAGGAACAGGTCAAAATGCGCGCCTGTGTCCAGGTTCGCCTTCATGCGGCTGACATAGGAATCCGGCCCGGAATCCACCAGCGTGGTGCCGCTGACGGTCTCCTTGGTCAGCCGCATTCCCAGCCGGGCGGACAGGTACTCCCCCACCGCCTTTTCCATGGACGCCGCCCCAAAGGCCACCGAGGACCCCAGCACGCAAAGGCTTTTCCCGGCAAGGGGGCTGTCCTCCAGAGGCGCGATCCCCGTAAAGTCGTACTCCTCCCCGTTTCCGGGGAGATTTTTCAGCCTTTCCAGATACCGCCTGATCTCTTCTTCCGTAGGCATGGCGCTCTCCTCCGCTTCAAAAGGGCGTACAGGCCCCTGTGTTATCTGTATTTTACAATATCTTCCGGCGTTTGAAAAGGGGGACTTTCGGAAAATCAAAAAACCGCCTGGGAGCATAGAATGGAAAAAAGTCAGTGCCAGCGCGCACAGAGAGTGTGCGCGTATTGCGCCGTCAGTTTTTCCTTCAGATGCGGCAAAAGCCGCAGGGAATACTTTGTGTATTCCCGAGGATTTTTGCAAAATATGAAGGAAAAATGCAAGCAAGGCGTATACACGTCTCTGTGTGGCGTTGCCACAAAAAGAGGAGGAACGATCCATATGCCCATCCGCATTTACATCGACCAGGGCCACAATCCTGTGGGCCACAACACGGGAGCCGAGGGAAACGGCCTGCGGGAACAGGACGTGAACTACGAGGTGGGGACTTATCTTGCCGCCCTGCTCCGGGACGACCCCCGGTTCGAGGTGAAGGTCTCCCGCCCCACGCCGGACACCGTTTTGGGAACCAGCAACTCCACCAGTCTCCAGGCCCGGGTCAATGAAGCCAACAGCTGGCCTGCCGATTACTTTATCAGCATCCACTGCAACGCAAACGTAAACCCCGCCGTCAACGGCAGCGAGGTGTACGTGTACGCGGAAAACACCCAGAGCTACTGGCTGGCCCAGCACATTCTCATCCAGCTGGTAGCCGCCGCCGGGACCAAGGACAACGGCGTGCGCTTAAATCCCAGCCTCTATGTGCTGCGGCGCACCAACATGCCCGCCGTTCTGGTGGAGCTGGCCTACCTGACCAACGCCGCCGACGCCCGAAAGCTGGCGGAAAATCCCCGGAGCTTCGCCTGGGGCATCTACAACGGCCTTTTAAGCTATTTTGGATTTCCCACCCTGTAGCCGGTGCAGGATTTCCTTATTTCCTGCGGGAGGCGGGGCGCCGCTTTACGCCCTCTGCCTCCTTTTGGAGCTTTCGGAAGCGCTCCCAGCGCTCCCGGGAAAGGGTCCCCTGTCGGATGGCCTCCTGCACGGCGCAGCCCGGCTCCGATTCGTGACGGCAGTCGGAAAAGCGGCATTGCCCCAGCAGGGCCTCCACATCGGGGAAAGTGGCCCCCAGGCCGTCTTCGGC
This sequence comes from uncultured Acutalibacter sp., assembly GCA_964600905.1. Classification (GTDB taxonomy): domain Bacteria; phylum Bacillota; class Clostridia; order Oscillospirales; family Acutalibacteraceae; genus Acutalibacter. The sequence continues at coordinate 4,470 of CAZRLJ010000042.1, forward strand.
GTTCCACAGGCCCAGCTCCCGCATACCGGGAGTGTCGATGACCAGGGCCCCGGAGGGCAGCCGCAGCATTTGCCGGTGGGTGGTGGTGTGCCGCCCTCTGGAATCGGACTGCCGCACCTCGCCTGTGGCCATCAGTTCCCGGCCCGCAAGAAAATTGATCAGGCTGGACTTTCCCACGCCGGAGGACCCCAGCAGCGCCAGGGTCCTGCCGGGGCGCAGGTAGGGCTCCAGCATTTCCATGCCCTGGCCCGTCACAACGCTGACCGGGTACACTGGGGCTTCCGCCGCCGTTTGCCGGGCCTCCTCCACCATGGCGCCGTGGTCTCCCGGCAGGTCCGCCTTTGTCAGGACCACCACAGGCTCCGCCCCGCTCTGCCTTGCCTGGGAAAGGTAGCGCTCCAGGCGGCCCGCGTTAAAGTTTTCATTGAGGGACTGCACCAGCAGCACCGTGTCAAAATTGGCCGCTATCGCCTGTTCCAGGGGCCGGCCCGGGAAAGGGTCCCTCCGGGAAAAGAAGGTGCGCCGGGGCAGGGTGCGGACGATTTGGCTGTCCCCCTGTTTGTTATACTCGATCCTGACAAAATCTCCAACTGTGGGGAACAGCTCCGTTCCCTGCCTGTAATACACCTTGGATTTCAACCGCCCGAAGCAGGGGCCGTGGTCGCAGATCAGCTCATATCGTTCCCTGTGGACAGCCGTCACTCTGGCCGGAAGGCCGGGGCCTTCCTCCCGGAGCTCCTCCGGGTGAAAGCCGTATTCCAGTAAATCTATCATAAAATTCCTCCAAACTGTCAATCTCTGTTTTGTTTTGGCTCACAGGTAAATTCATAAGACATCTCTCCTTTCCGGCGCAGGCAATTTGGGCAAGCCAGCTAGCTCCAAGTTGAACCCGCAGTTTATTGTGCTTGCAATTTGGCGCTGACTGGCTCAAGAAAAACCGCGGGAAAGCAGCCAATCATGACTGCTTTCCCGCGGCGCGTTTTCTCACCCGGTTTTCCTCACGAAAGGTTGCCTGCATTTCTGTAGAATTGTACGGCAGTGTTTTTCATCATACAACACTCCTTTCGTTTCGATCTGTTTTTAGTATACTGCATGCCGCCGGAAAAAGCAAGTTTTTCCTTGACCTTCTCTAACATCTAACATCTAAAATCTAACATCCAGCTTGACATCCGGCCCGGGTTCTATTAACATATCAAGAGATCGGATAAATCCCGTAAAACAATTTGTTCCGTCAGCGGAAACCGACATTGAAAATCCGTTAGTCTCCCGGCGGCAAGGTGAACCCGCAGGATTTCTGTGCTTGCAGTTTTTGGGGGAGCTGATTTGCGTTCAGGCAAGGCAGAAGGCCGCAGGGAATACTTTGTGTCTTTCCAAGGCCGATAACGCAGCCTGAGCGTAAATCAGCCCACAAAAACCGGGTTCAGATTGCCGACGGGAGGCTATAAGGAGCAGTAAAAACATGAATGATAATGAAAGTGTATTGGAGCTGTCCTTCCAGATGGGAGAGACGCTGCTGGAAAACGGCGCGGAAATTTCCCGGGTGCAGGAAACCATGGAACGGGTGGCCCGGGCGTATCAAATCGAAAAATTCAACGTATACGTGCTGACAAACGCCATCTTTGCAACCGGCACCGAGCAAGGCATGGAGAAGCGCACGGAACTCAAACACGTGCCGGGCACCAGTATCCATTTCGGGCGCATCTGTGCTGTGAACCAGCTCTCCCGGGAGATCGCCGAGGGGCGGCACACCGTGCCGGAGGCCTTTGAAATTCTGGCAGGCGTCCGGGAAACCCCTTACTCTCCCCTGCCCCTGGCCATCCTGGCCTGCGGCGTGGGCAGCGCCGCCTTCAGCTACCTGTTCGGCGGCAGCGGCTGGGACGCCCTGTCCGCCTTTGTCTGCGGCCTGGTGCTGGAGCCATACCTCCATTGGACGGGGCTGCGGAAATTCTCCAAATTCATTACGAACCTTTCCGCCAGCGCCCTGATGGCCGTCTGTGCCGCCATATTTTTGGCGCTGGGACTGGGGCAGAATCTGGATAAGATCATTATCGGCTCCATCATCCGCCTGGTCCCCGGCGTGGCCCTGACCACCTCTATCCGGGATTTCTTCAACGGGGACTATCTCAGCGGCGCCATCCGCATGATCGACGCCGTGCTGGTGGGGGGCTGTATCGCCGTAGGGGTGGGCGTGGCGCTGAAGCACCTTTCCCTGCTGACGGGAGGTGGGACCCTGTGATCTCCTTCTCCCTGCTGGCAAACTGGCTGTTTCAGACCGTTGTGGCCTTTGTGGCCACCATTGCCTTTTCGATTATCTTCCACACCCCGAAAAGGGAGTGGATCTGGGCGGGCTTTACGGGCGCCGCCGGGTGGCTGGTCTATCTTTTGGCCATGGAGCTGGGCTCCGGCGTGGTGGCGGCCTCCTTTTTCGCCACGGTGGCCCTAACCTGGCTGGCCCGCATTTTTTCCTTCTCCCGGAAGGCCCCGGTGACCATGTATCTGATCTGCGGCATTTTCCCCCTGGTCCCCGGCGCGGGGATCTATTACACGGGCTACCATTTCTTTATGAGCGCCAACGCCATGGGTCTCTCCAAGGGCCTGGAAACCATCAAGATCGCCATCGCCATCGCCCTGGGCATCGGCATTGTGCTGAGCCTGCCCCGGTTTTTCTTCACCCTGAAACGAACTAGAAAAACTCTGAATAAATGAATTTCTGAAAAGGAAAAGGAGAAGCCGATGCCCCTTCGCACCGTTACCATCGGAAAAAACGACGCCGGACAGCGCCTGGATAAATTTCTCACCAAGAGCTACCCCAATCTGCCTCAGGCCGTGCTGTACAAGTGCATCCGCACGAAGGACGTAAAACGCAACGGCAGGCGGTGCCAAAGCTCCGACAGGCTTCTGGAGGGAGACGTGCTGTCCCTTTACTGGCAGGAGGAATTCTTTCAGACAAAGCCCGCGGAATACGACTTTCTAAAGGCCCCCGCGGCCCTGCGCATTCTCTACGAGGACAACAATCTTCTAGTGCTGGACAAGCAGCCGGGCCTCATCGTCCACCCGGATGAAACCTACCATTTTGACTCCCTCATCGCCAGGGTCCAGCACTATCTCTACGACAGGGGCCAGTACAGGCCGGAGGAGGAAAATTCCTTTGCCCCGGCCCTCATCAACCGCATCGACCGGAACACCGGGGGCATCGTCATGGCCGCCAAAAACGCCGAGACCCTGCGGATCATGAACCAGAAGGTGAAGAACCGGGAGCTGCAAAAGCTCTACCTCTGCGTGGTCTGCGGCCATCTGGACAAGCCTGAGGCCTTGCTCACCGGGTATCTGGAAAAGAACGAGAGCCAGAACCGGGTGTATATCAGCAGCCGGCCCGGCCCCGGAAAAAAGACCATCCGCACCAGCTACCGGGTGCTGGAGGAGCGCCGGGACTATTCCCTCTTAGAGGTGGACCTGCTGACCGGCCGCACCCATCAGATCCGGGCCCACTTTGCCTCCATCGGCCACCCCCTGGCCGGGGACGGCAAGTACGGAAAAAATGAGCGGAACAAGGGGACGGGCTTTCCCTACCAGGCCCTGTATTCCTACAAGCTGCGGTTCCAGTTCACCACCGACGCCGGGGCCCTGGAATACTTGAACGGAAAGGAATTTCAGGCGGAGAACATCTGGTTTTTGCAGGAATTCCAGCATCTAACGTCTAATATCTAAAATCTAACATCTAGAACGGGTGATTTTTATGCGAGTGATCCATCTCATCGGCGGCGGAGACACCGGCGGCGCCAAGACCCACGTGCTGAATCTGCTGAAGGAACTGAACGAATCCATAGAAGTGCGGCTGGTGAGCTTCCGGCAGGGGGACTTCTCCGAGGAGGCCCGGCAGATGGGGATCCCCGTGGAGGTCATCGACACCGGCAACATCCGAAAGGCAGTGCAGCAGCTAAAGGAGATCCTCTCCCAGTGGCCGGTGGACGTGATCCACTGCCACGGGGCCAGGGGCAATCTCATGGGCAAGCTGGTGCAGAAATACGCCGGGGCCCCGGTGATCACCACCGTCCACAGCGATTACCGCCGGGACTATGTGGGCCGTCCGGCGGCGCGGCTCTTTTACGGCACCACCAACACCGTGGCCCTGCGGCATATCAAGTATTTTATCGCCGTGGCGGAGCCCATGGCGGAGCTGCTGATCCGGCGGGGCTTCCCGGCGGACAGCATCTATACCATGTACAACAGCATCGACTTCCGCCATCCGGTGGACTGCGTCCCCCGGGAGGAATTCCTGCGCTCTTTGGGGCTTGACGTGCAGGAGGGGGACGTGGTGGCGGGCATCGCCGCCCGTCTGACCCCCGTGAAGGATCACCCCACCCTGCTGAAGGCCCTGGCCAAAGCCTGTGAAAAGGCTCCCCAGCTGAAGCTGGTCATTGCCGGAGACGGGGAGGATAAGGAAAAGCTTTTACAGCTCACCCGGGAGCTGGGCGTCGAGGACCGGGTCTGCTTCGCGGGCTGGGTAAAGGATACCGATTCCTTCTTCCACGCCATCGACATTAACCTGCTCACCTCCATCACCGAGGGCTTTCCCTACGTGCTGCCGGAGGGGGCCCGGATGCGCTGCGCCACCATTTCCTCCAACGTGGGGGGCGTTCCGGTGATCATCGAGGATGGCCGCACCGGCCTGCTGTTTGAGCCGGGAGACGTGGACGCCCTAGCAAAACACCTGGCGGCCCTTGCCGGGGACCGGGAATACCGGGAGGCCCTGGGGAACCGGCTCTATGACAAGGCGGAGCGGGAATTTTCCCTGGATCACATGGTGGAACAGCAGCTGGAAATCTATCAGGATGTGCTGGCAAGAGAAGCCCGGAAGCGCCAGGTGGGCAAAGGCCGGGACGGCGTGGTGATCTGCGGCGCTTACGGTCACGGCAACGCCGGGGACGACGCCATTTTGAAATCCATCATCCGGTCCGTCCGGGAGCTGGACGAGCACATGCCCGTCACGGTGCTTGCCAAGGACGCCCTGAACGTGAAAACGCAGTACCGGGTGGATTCTGTCAATCTGCTGAATATTTTCCGAATCACGGCAGTGATGTGTAAGACCCGGCTGTACATCAACGGCGGCGGCAGCCTGATCCAGAACGCCACCAGCCAGCGGAGCCTGATGTATTATCTGTTCACCCTGTGGCTGGCGAAGCTCCTGGGCAACAAAGTGGATATGTACGGCTGCGGCATCGGCCCGGTGATGGGGGCTGGCAGCGTCAGGCTGGTGGCCCATGTGCTGAACCATTCCGTGGACTCCATCACCCTGCGGGAGCGGGATTCCATGGAGACCCTGGCCCGCTTTTCCATTGACAAGCCCCGGATCCGGCTGAGCTCCGACCCGGCCCTGGCCCTGCCCCCCGCCTCCTCCCAGGACGCGGAGCTGTTTCTCCGGCAGCACGGCCTGGAGCCGGAGGGAAAATACATCTGCTTTATGCTCCGCACCTGGTACGGCTCCGACAAAAAGGCGGAGGCCCTGGCCCAGTGCGCCGGCTACGCCTTTGAAAAATACGGCCTGACCCCGGTTTTCCTGGCCCTCAACGTGGTTCACGACTGGAAGGCCGCCGACCAGGTGATCCCCCACCTTTCCTGCCCTTACCACCGCATTGACGACAGCGTGGAGCCGGAGCTGCTCATCGCCCTGCTGTCCTACATGGACGTGGTGGTTTCCATGCGGCTCCACGGGCTGATCCTGTCCTCCTTAAGCGGCGTGCCGCTGATGGGCGTCTCCTATGACCCCAAGATCAATTCCTTTTTGAAATACCTGGGAGCCGGCAGCACGGTGGACCTGGCCGACGTGACGGCAGAGGGCCTGACGGCCCAGCTGGACGAGGCTGTTTCCCTCATCCCCCACAGGGAGGAGCTGGCCCGGCGGGCCGGGGAGCTGAAGGCCCGGGAACGGGAAAACATCGAAGCCGTCCGGCAGCTTTTGGAGCTGTAGCCAAGGCGCGCAAAAAAAGCCCTCAACTTTTTTTGCGCGGCGCTTCTACAGGTTTTCCGGAATATCCAGCATACACAGCTCCTCCAGCAGCGCCATCTGCCGCTCGTACTCGCTTTCCGCCGAGGGCGGCGGGCTGTCCTCCCAGCGCTGGTCCCGGAGCCAGTTTTCCGCCGAGGGGACAAAGCGGCCGTTTTCCCTTTTCCACTGGTCGCTTTCCTTCCAGCGCTCCAGCGAATCGAAAATATCCTTTGCCAGAGCCTGATCCGGGGACAGAATCTCCCACAGGTCTCTGGCCCTCTTTTTGCCTGTTTGCTTCGGGTATTTCTCCCAAAAAACATCAAAGGAGGGAAACTCCTCCTCCACCTTCTCCCCCTCCCGGAGGGGGACTGAGGGGGTGGGTTCTTCTTCCTCTTCTTTTTCCTGTTCCTGTTCTTGTTCTTCTTCCTCTTCTTGGGAACACTTGCCCGTTTTGCTGCGCTCCGCCCGTTTCTGCGCAGATCGTTTCCCGGCGCTCCTTCTGTGTTCCACAATGTGCTCGTAGCTCTCGTTGTCCCGGTCGATCTCAAGCTTCAGGCCGTCCCACAGCAGGCCCTCCCTGCCCAGATTTCCCGGCGCTTCGCCGTTTTTCTTGTACCGCAGCGCCGCCCGCACCAGCCGGCCGAATTCCTCGTCCGTGAGCTGGCGGTAGCGCTCAAGGCCGTCCACAAAGAGCTTCAAATAGCTGTTGACCACAAACATCACTCCCTTATCCATCCCCCGGAAAAGGGAAAAAGTTGCTCTCCAGAGGACAACTTTTTGGGAATTTACCGCAAAATTTCAAGGGAGGCCCGTCCAAAATTCCGAAACGGCTTGATTCTCCGGCGGCTTTGTGGCATAATTTCACTGTATACGATTTGACGATGGGAAGTGTTCTCTGTGAACAAAGAGCAGTTTTTTGAAAGCCTTGATGGCAAAAGGGTGGCCTTCTGCGGCGTGGGGAGAAGCCACATGCCGCTGATCGGCATCTTTCAGCAGCACGGGGCTGTGGTGTCCGTCCGGGACAAACGGGAGCTTGCCGACCTGGGAGAAAACGGGGAAACCCTCCGAAAGCTGGGAGTCAAGCTGATTTTGGGCGAAAGCTATCTGGAAAACCTGGACGAGGATATTATTTTCCGCACCCCCGGCATGAAATATCATCTGCCGGAGCTGGAGGCCGCCCGGCAGCGGGGCGCTGCCGTCACCAGTGAAATGGAGGTCTTTTTTGAGCTTTGTCCCTGCAGGATTTACGCGGTGACGGGCAGCGACGGCAAAACCACCACCACCACCATCATTTCCGAGCTGCTGAAGGCCCAGGGGAAAACCGTCCATCTGGGAGGAAACATCGGCCGCCCCCTGCTGCCGGAGATCGATACCATCCGGGAGACGGACTGCGCCGTGGTGGAGCTTTCCAGCTTTCAGCTGATCTCCATGCGGGAAGGCCCCGACGTGGCCGTGGTGACCAACCTTTCCCCCAACCATCTGGACATGCACAAGGACATGCAGGAGTATATCGACGCCAAGAAAAACGTATTTCTCCATCAGAGCGCCTTTTCCCGCACGGTTTTGAACGCAGATAACGCCATCACCGCCGGATTTGCCGCCGAGACCCGGGGGGACACCTGGCTGTTCAGCCGCCAAAGGGAGCCTGCACGGGGCCTGTGGTGCGATGGGAAAACCATCACCGTAAACGGGGAGCCTGTGCTGGACGTGGAGGAGATCAAAATTCCCGGCTGGCACAACGTGGAAAACTACATGGCGGCTATAGGCGCTGTGTGGGGGGACGTGACCAAAGAGACCATCCGCAGGGTGGCACGGGAGTTCGGCGGCGTGGAGCACCGGGCGGAATTCGTCCGGGAGCTGGACGGGGTGAAATACTATAACGATTCCATTGCCAGCTCCCCCACCCGAACCATTTCCGGCACCCTGTCCCTGTATCCGCAGAAGATCCTCCTCATCGCCGGAGGCTACGACAAGCACATCCCCTACGATCCCCTGGGGCCGATGATCTGCGAGAAGGTAAAGACCCTCATCGTCATGGGCGCCACCGGGCCAAAGATCGAGGAGGCCGTCCGCAATGCGGCCAATTTTAAGGACAGCGGCCTGACCATCCTCCACGCCAAAACCATGGAGGAGGCCGTTTCCCTGGCCCGGGCTGCCGCAGTGCCGGGAGACGTGGTGTCCCTTTCCCCCGCCTCCGCCGCCTTTGACCTGTACCCCAATTTCGAGGTCCGGGGCAGGCATTTTAAGGAGATCGTGAAGGCAATTAAGGGCAGTGAAAAGTGAAGAGTGAATAGTGAAGAATTATGAATAGGAGAGAAAATGGAGAGATATAGAAACAAATACACCTCCGGCGAGGAGGCATACGAGCTGCCGGGGGCGGCGGAGACCATTGAGGAAAAGCTGATCGTGGCGGCGCTGAAGCGCTGCGGCGGCGACGGCGTGCCCTCCAAGGCTCTGGCCAGAGAGGCCGGAATCCGCAGCAGCAACGACTTTTACGAGGCCCTTCACTCCCTGGAGGAAAAGGGCGAGATTACAGTGGATAAGGATCACTGGGTGAAGCTCTCTCCCCACCGGGGGGACGTGGAGGCCACCCTGGTGTCCCTTTCCGAGCGGTTCGGCTTTGCCCGGCCGAAAATCGGCGGCGAGGACATTTTCATCCCCGGCGCGGCCCTCAAGGGCGCTTTTGTGGGAGACCAGGTGATTTTGACCGATCTGCGCAAGGACGCGAAAGGCCCCAGCGGCAGGATCAAGAGGATCGTCAGCCGCAGCACCGCCGCCGTCACCGGCACGGTCCACATAGACGCAAACGGCGCGCGGGTCACGCCGGACGGGGCCATCCGCTTCGATTTGGAAATTTCCCCCTCCGCCCTACACGGGGCAAAGGACGGGGACAAGGTGCTCATCGAGCCGAAAGCCGATTTTCGGGGGGAATGGAAAACCGCCGAGGTCAAGAATGTTTTCGGCAGCGGCAGCCGGGCCAGGGTCTGTGCCGACGCCATCATCCAGCGCTGCGGCATCCCCGTGGAATTTCCCCCGGAGGTGCTGGCGGAGGCGGAGAAAATTTCCAAAATGACCGTGACCCAGGCCGACCTGGACAGCCGCCTGGACCTGCGGGAGGAGCCTGTTTTCACCATTGACAGCGCCGACGCCAAGGACCTGGACGACGCCATTTCCTGCTTCAAAACAGCGGACGGCTTTTCCCTGGGGGTGCACATTGCCGACGTCTCCCATTATGTGAAGGCCAAAAGCGCCATCGACCAGGAGGCCTTCCGCCGGGGGACCTCCGTGTACTTCGCCGACCGGGTGATCCCCATGCTGCCGGAGGCCCTGTGCAACGGGGTCTGCTCCCTGAACGCGGGAACGGACAAGCTGGCCTTTTCCGCCCTGATGGACTTTGACCGGGAGGGCGCCATGACGGACTGCATCTTCCGGAAAACGGTGATCCACTCTAAAGTCCGGGGCGTTTATTCCGAGGTAAACGAAATTTTCCACGGTTCCGCCGGAGAAGAGCTTTTGAAAAAATACGCCCCTGTGAAGGAAAGCCTGGAGGCCGCCAGGGAGCTGGCGGACCTGCTCCGCCGGAACGGGGAGCGCCGGGGAGAAATGGACCTTTCCAGCAGCGAGAGCAAATTTGTTCTGGACGAAAACGGCGTGTGCATCGACGTACTGCCCCGGACCCAGGGAGCTTCGGAGCAGATGATCGAACAGCTGATGGTGGCGGCCAACATTGCGGCGGCCAGGGTGTCCCTGAAGGAGGGAATCCCCTTCCTGTACCGCATTCATGAAAAGCCCCGCCCGGACCGGGTGGAGGAGCTTTACGAGCTGCTGGACCGCCTGGCCGTTCCCTGCGGCGAGCTGAAAAAGGGCAATCCCACCGCCGCGGATTTTTCGGCGGTGCTGAGCCGGGTAAAGGAGGGGCCCCGGGGTTCCCTGGTAAACCAGCGCATCCTGCGGACCATGGAAAAGGCCCGGTACGCTGACCGGGAGCTGGGCCATTTTGGTCTGGCCCTGTCGGAATACAGCCACTTTACCTCCCCCATCCGCCGGTATCCCGACACCTCCATTCACCGGATCCTCACCGACCTGGTCAACGGCGTGGACAAGGAGGAAATCCGCAGGCGGTACAAGGTCTTCGCTTCGGAGGCCGCGGCGGAGTCCTCGGCCAATGAAATCCGCGCCGTCACCGGCGAGCGGGCGGCGGAGGACTGCTACATGGCCGAATACATGGCGGCCCATCTGGGGGAGCGCCATGTGGGCGTCATCAGCGGCGTCACCCCCCGGGGCATTTTTGTGAAGCTCAATAATAACGTGGAGGGTTTCATCGCCCTCAGCGATTTTGAGGACCGGGACTTCGAATTCGACGGGGAGATCGCCCACCGGGACCTGCGCTCCGGCCGGGTGCTGATGATGGGCGAGGAGATCGGCATTATTGTGGCGGCGGCGGACGTGGCCACCGGACGGATCGACTTTATGCCCCAGGAGGTATAACCCGGCTTTCGCTCTCATAGAAATGGACAAGTGCTTTTCTATGAGAGGTGGAATATGAAAAAGCTGTTTGTATCGGCAGTGCTGGGCATCATTGCCCTGGCGCTGGTGAATTTCACCGCCCCCTATACCGGAGTGGCCGTTCCCGTCACCCGTCTCAGCGTGGCGGTGTCCGGCGTGCTGGGGATCCCGGGGGTCACCCTGCTGGTAATTCTGAACGCGGTTCTATAAAAGGATTGGAGGATGTCAAAATGTTTCTGATCAACGCAAAGTATCTCAATGAGGATTTCAAGCTGGTTCAGGGCGATCTGGAGATCGAGGACGGCAGAATTCTCCGGGCAGGCCCCCGGCTTTCCCGCAGCGACGGGGACATGGCCGTGGACTGCCAGGGCTACACCGTGATCCCCGGCTTTGTGGACGTACACATCCACGGCTGCAACGGCGCCGACGCCTGCGACGGCACCCGGGAGGCCCTGGAGACCATGGCAAGGTTCCTCATCGCCCACGGGGTGACTTCCTTCTGCCCCACCACCATGACTACCGACCGGGAGACCATCGACCGTGCCCTGCTGGCCGCCAAGGACTGCATGGAGCGGCCCGTGGAGGACGGCGCCAGAGTGGTGGGCGTAAACATGGAGGGGCCCTTTATCGCCGCGGCCAAAAAGGGCGCTCAGCTGGAATCCGCCATTCTGGCCCCCGATTTTGAGGAATTCCGCCGTTGGTTCGACCTCAGCGGCGGGGCGGTGAAGCTCATTGACCTTGCGCCGGAGCAGCCCGGGGGCTATTCCTTTGTGGAAAAGGCCCGGGAGCTCTGCACCGTTTCCATTGCCCACACCACCGCAGGCTACGATGAGGCCAAGCGGGCCTTCGACTGCGGCGTTACCCACGCCACCCATCTGTTCAACGCCATGAACGGCCTGTCTCACCGGGCTCCCGGCGTGGTGGGGGCCGTGTTCGACGACGACCGGGTCCGGGGCGAGCTGATCTGCGACGGCTTCCACATCCATCCCGCCGTGCTGCGCACCGCCTTCCGGCTTCTGGGGGACCGGGCCCTGGTGGTCAGCGACTCCATGCGGGCCAACGGCCTGCCGGAGGGAGAGATGTTCGACCTGGGGGGCCAGATGGTCACCGTCCGGGAGGGCAAGGCCACCCTGGCAGACGGCACCATTGCCGGGTCCGTCACCAATCTCCACCAGGAGGTAAAGAACCTGGTGCGCTTCGGCGTCCCCTTTGAGCAGGCGGTGAAGGCCGCCACCCTCATTCCCGCCCGCGCCATCGGCATGGACGGAGAGATCGGCAGCATCGCCCCCGGCAAGCGGGCGGACCTGGTAATCCTGGATGAAAACCTGGACGTGGTGAGCGTTTACCACTAAATGATCGTAAAA
>CAZRLJ010000043.1:0-16054 GCA_964600905.1 uncultured Acutalibacter sp.
AGGTGACCACCGTGATCAAGGACCAGGACAGCGGCGAGGTGCTGCTCACCGATACAAGAGTTTTGGAGTAAGGCGTATCATACGAGCCCTCCTTATGCTTCGGCATAGGGAGGGCTTCTTCTTGCGATTACAAAAAGGGGAATTGTTCCTGAATGGGACTAAGCCAGTTAGCGCCAAGTTGAATTCGCAGTTTTTGCGGAGCGGATTTGCATCCAGGCAAGGCAGAGGACGCCGGGAATACTTTGTGTATTTCCAAGGACGATAACGCAGCCTGGGCGCAAATATGCCCGCAAAAACCGGGTTCAATTTGGCGCTAGCTGGCTCAATAAAAGTTACAATATCGACATCTTTATAGATGTAGTGCCTTGCAGGATGGTGGGACACAAGGCTGCAAAACGGGCCGGTTTATGCGAATTTGCTATTCTTTTTCCTTGGGAATGAAAAGTTTTGCATAAAGTGCAAAGAATGCTGCATTTTCATGAAATCACGCCTTGAGCGCTATTGTGAAAAAGCACAAAAAACCATAGGAAATGGGCCCCTTCTTTTTCTTGACATTTATTTGCCCATGAAATATAATACATCACAACAAGCAAGTTTGCTTCTTCAAAATTGCATGGCGGTTCTTCAGAGTTTCCGGATTTCTCTGTTGAAAGCAGGAAAATACAGGGGAACGGAGAGGGAGCTGTGAATTTTTGAAAGATAAAACTTGCGAAAATATGGCAAAAGGTGAGTCCGCTTTTTCAGGTGACTGAGGGGTAGGACCCGCTTTTGACTATCTTATCAAGGAGATGCAGAACATGAAAACCAAGCGCATTCTTGCTCTGGTTCTGGCGCTGACGCTGGTTCTGGCCATGGCCATGTCCGGCTGCAGCAACAACAACACTACCAGCAGCAACCCCGGCACCAGCAGCGCTGCTGCCGATGGATCTTCCGCTCCTGCGGACGATGAATCCAGCACCGGTGACACCGACGTCACCCCCACCGGCGAGTTCACGAATCCCTATGTGGACGAGAACGGTGAAATCGACATGGATCTCTGGACTGCCGATTCCGGCACGAACTACGAGACCTATCTGGGCGACTTCATGGCCGCCTATGACGAGGCCCTTGCCGAGAGTCTGGACAGCGATCGCCGTAACGCTCTGATGGCAATCGCCGAGGCCAAGTTCCTGGAGCAGGGCATTGGCGCTCCCACCTTCTCTTCCGGCGGCAACAACCGTCTGAGCCGTGTGGCTCCCTTCACTTACGGCTACGCCGACTGGTCCGGTGAAGGCTCCTCCTATGAGGACGCCATTGTCACCACGGAGCTGATCAAAGCTGCCGACTACGCTGAGATGGAATCTTATTGGAACGAGCATCGCGGCGACGGCACCTACATGGAGTGGGCCAAGAACTTCCTGACCGAGAAGGGCTATGAGTTCAAGGACAACTTCGCCATTGCTTACTCTAACGACCCCCAGAGCTGGGATCCCATGAACAGCTCCCGTACTGAGGACGGTCAGTTCACCACCCTGACCTACGAGCCCCTGTACGGCTACGATCAGGACGCCGTTTCCTCTCCCGCTTCCGCCGAGAGCTATACGGTTTCCGAGGACGGCCTGACTTGGACCTTCAAGCTGCGCCAGGGCGTGAACTGGGTGGATTCCCAGGGCCGTGACCTGGGCCCCGTCACCGCTGACGCCTGGGTTGCCGGTCTGCAGCACGTGCTGGACGCCAAGGCTGGTCTGCAGAGCCTGGTTTCCGGCCGCATCAAGGGCGCTACCGAGTACATCTCCGGCGAGATCACCGACTTCTCCGAGGTTGGCGTAAAGGCTGTTGACGATTACACCCTGGAGTACACCATGGAGCAGCCTGTTCCCTACTTCCTCTCCATGCTGAGCTACTCTGTGTTTGCCCCTCTCTGCCGTTCCTACTACGAGAGCATGGGCGGCACCTTCGGCGAGGGCTTCACTGAGGGCGATTACGGCAAGGACGCCGACTCCATCGCCTACAATGGTCCCTTCATCTGCACCAACTCCACTTCCAAGAACATCGTCACCTTCTCCATCAACGAGAAGTACTGGGACTATGCGAACACCAACCTGAAGCAGTTCTCCTTCAAGTACAATGATGGTTCCGATACCACCAAGTCCTACACCGACGTGAAGGAAGGCACCACCGACATTCAGACCCTGAACACCGCTACCCTGGCTATCGCTGAGAGCGAGGGCGTGTACCCCGACATGGTCCATGTGACCCTGACCGGCGGCACCACCTATCCCCGCTGGCTGAACATCAACCGCGCTACCTTCAACAACACCCGCGACGCCACCGAAATGATCTCTTCCAAGAGCGATGAGGATAAGGTTCGCTGGGCTGCTGCTGTGAAGAACGTCCACTTCCGCCGCGCTCTGATGTTCTCTATGGACAGAACCGGCTACCGTGCCCAGTCTGTAGGCGATGCGCTGGCTCCTCTGCAGATCCGTAACACCTACACCCCCGGCAAGTTTGTTCAGCTGACCAAGGACGTGACCGTTCCTATCAACGGCACCGACACCACCTTCCCCACCGGCACCTTCTATGGCGCCATGGTTCAGGCTCAGATGGACGCTGACGGCTTCGAGGCCAAGGTTTGGGACGAGGAGAATGGCGCCGGCGACGGCTTCGACGGCTGGTACAATCCGGAAGCCGCCAAGGCTGAAATGGCTCTGGCCGTGGAAGAGCTGGCTGCCGAGGGCGTCGAGATCTCCGCTGAGAAGCCTCTGGTAATTGAAACTCCCAACAACGCTACTGTGGAGACCTCCAACAACGCTGCCAACTATCTGAAGCAGAACATGGAGTCTGCTCTGGACGGCCTGGTTGAGATCGTTCTGAACGATGCTCCTTCCCAGGAGGCTTACACCTACTCCGGTTATTACTGCGACTATGGCTACGAGATGAACTACGACCTGTTCCTGGGTTCCGGCTGGGGTCCCGACTACGCCGATCCCTCCACCTTCCTGGACACCCTGCTCCCCGACTACGATGGATACATGACCATGCTGATGGGCATGTTCTAATCACAGCCTGAATTTCGAGGATCGTCAGTTCATTCGGAAAATTTCACAAATGAAATAGCCGAAATGTGCGCAAGGGAATGGATTACCATTCCCTTGCCGCACGTGTTCGGCTACGGCAGAGAAGTATGAAATACTGCTTCTCTGTAGTGAGGCCTCCCGGTGGGGAACCGGAAAGCTTCACTACAGGGAAGTGGAGAATCTCAGGAAAGGAAGGTGCGGCATAATGACGAAATATGTCATCAAGCGTCTGCTTTATGGTGTGTTTTCCACCATTGTGGTAGTCGCCATCGTCATGGTTATGATTTATTCCCTGCTTAACCGCGACATGGTGTTTGCCTCCGATGGCGCATACACCAAGCAGGCCAACAACACAAAGGTGACCTACAAGTACCAGAAATGGGAAGAGTACGGTTATCTGGATTACGTTCCCTACACCGACTGGCTGGGTGATCTTGTCCGCAGCGGCGAGCTGGATGCGGAGACCCGTGACGAGGTTGCCACCATCGCCCGCAAAGCCGAAAGGGACAAGGACGAGGTGGCCGAGTACACCAAGCGTTTTACCGAGGAATACGAGGCCAAGGGTTACACCGTGATGCGCCTTGACGCCGTTATGGCTGGCAAGAAGGTGGTTACCGGCGGACAGCAGACCCTGTTTGCCTACAAGGATAAGCCTCTGTGGAACCGGCTGATCACCTACTTTACCGAGCTTTTCCAGGTGGATAACATCCATTACGTGGATGAGCTGGAGGACATCGGCGAGCGGAAGCTCACCTTCACCTGGCATGACCCCGTGTATGGCGGCGAGAAGTTCTCCCCCGCCATTATGGGCAATGGTACCCGCCATAAGTATCTGCTGTACTGTGACGACCATTTCCCCTATATCCATCAGAATTTCCTCTCTATCAATCTGGGCGCGTCCTACTCCATCAACAGGGGCGTGGATGTGTTCACCACCATGACTGCTTCCCAGGGCTCTTATGTGAAGTCCCCGGTTACATATCCCACCGGGCTTACGGAGAACTCTGCGGATAATCTCCATTCCGCCACCTATGTGAAAGGCTCCCTGGCCAACAGCGATATGCTGGCCCAGCGGTTTGAGGACGACTACACCTCCGTTCTGGTCAACAAGACGGGCCTCTCCAAGGTGGGCTACTCCTTCTCCATCGGTATTATCGCCACCTTGATGTCCTACGCCCTGGGTCTTCCCATCGGCCTGCTGATGGCAAAGAAGAAGGATAAATGGGTGGATAAGCTGGGCACGATTTACATCATCTTTATTATCGCCGTGCCTTCTTTGGCCTATATTTTCCTCTTTAAGGCCATTGGCGGCTCCGTGTTCGGGCTGCCCACCACCTTCAGTGTGGATAACCTGAACTGGCTGATGTATGTGCTGCCTGTGGTCTCTCTGGCGCTGCCCTCTGTGGCAAACCTGATGAAGTGGATGCGCCGGTACATGATCGACCAGATGAATTCCGACTATGTGAAGTTCGCCCGTTCCGAGGGCTTGACCGAGGGCGAGATCTTCCGCAAGCATATCATGAAGAACGCCTCCATTCCCATTGTGCACGGCATTCCCGGCAGTGTACTGTTTGCCATGACCGGCGCCCTGATCACAGAGCGCGTGTATACGGTCCCCGGCGCCGGCGGCCTGCTGACCCAGGCAATCAGCGCCTATGACAACGGCGTTATCGTGGGCATGGTGCTGTTCTATGCACTGCTGAGCGTGGTCTCCATCATCCTGGGCGATATTCTGATGTCCGTGGTTGACCCGCGTATTTCCTTCACTACGAAGGCTCGCTGATAAGGAGGGGGAAACAGAATGAAAAACTATGATTATTCCGAGCTCGGCTTCACCACCGAGGAGCTTTTCTCCCGTGTGGATCACAGCGAAGCGGAGTCTGAAAAGATCGCGGCCCCCAAGTATTCTTACTGGCAGTCCGTGTTCCGTGTGTTCTTCAAGAAGAAGATCAATATCATCATCCTGAGCCTGCTGGCCCTGATCCTGTTCATCACCTATGTGTACCCCATGATCACGGAGTACGATAAGTACGGCAACCTGGCCGACAAGGACTTAAAGCACCTGAGTCCCACCCTGGCCTGGGAGCGTTTGGGCTTTAACATCCACTGGCTGCTGGGCACCGGCTCCGCCGGACAGTCCACCTTTGACGCTGTGTGGAACGGCGCGCGGATCTCCATTTCGCTGGCTCTGATCTGCGCCGCCATCAACATGACCATCGGCGTGGTTCTGGGCGCTGTGTGGGGCTTCTCCAAAAAGGTCGACATGGTTATGATGCAGGTTTACAACATCGTGGCCAATGTGCCTTACGTGCTGCTGATCTCCGTGCTGGTAATGCTGTTCACGCCCAGCTTCTGGACCATGGTTTTCGCCATGACTATTACGGGCTGGCTGGGTATCGCCTACTTTATCCGAACACAGGTTGTCATCATTCGTGACCGGGAATACAACATGGCTTCCCGCTGCCTGGGGACCTCAACCTTCAAGATTGCCCTGAAGAACATCCTGCCCTTTATGACCTCTGTCATCGTGACCCAGCTGGCCACGGAGATCCCCTCCTACATTTCCTACGAGGTGTTTCTGGCCTACATCGGCATGGGCATGAGCGATATGTCTCTGGGCCGCCTGATCTTTGAGGCTGAGAGCGCCATGGTCACTCCCGGCTGGGGCTTTGAGTTCTGGAGCCCCGTGGCCGTTTCCGCCATCATCACCGTGGTTCTGTATGTGGTCGGCCAGAACCTGGGCGACGCGTCTGATCCCCGGACGCACATGAATTAAGGGGGCGGTCATATGGAAGAGAGAAAGGTACTGCTTTCCGTTTCTGACCTGGACGTAAAGTTCCGGGTCCGCGGCCGTACACTGTCGGCTATCCGGGGAATTTCCCTGGACATTTACGAGAACGAGTCCATCGCTATCGTGGGCGAATCCGGTTCCGGCAAGTCTGTGTTTACCAAAACCTTTGCCGGTATGCTGGATTCCAACGGCTTTGTGAGCAACGGGCATATCATCTTCAACGACGATGAGCTGGCTGTGACCAAAACCGCCTACAACAGTGCTGCCCAGAAGAAGATTGCCTCCATCAAAGCAAAGCTGGATGAATTCTCCAAGCTGGAGCTGGGCGCCGCCACCTGGCAGGAGCTGCTGGCCCTGGAGGCTGAAAAGCGCGAGAAGGAGGACATCAGCGAGGAGGAGCGGGCCCACGATGAGCTGCAACTCCAGGAGCTGCGCCTCAAGCGCGCCGATGTGTTCAATCACCGGACCACGCTGGACCGCCGGAAGAACGGCGACGAGTACAAGGAGTGCACGAAGCAGCTGAACGACTTGGAAAATCAGATCAGTGATCTGGAAAAGCACGAGGAGCAGCTGATCAAGGAGAAGAAGGACGCCGTCGCCCGTGACGAGGCCTACATGAAGGCCTACAATGAAAAAACGGCTTCTCTCAAGGCTCGGCACGAAAAAGAGATTGCCGGCAGCATCACCGGGGAGATGTCCAAGCGCAACGAGGACCTGGCAAGGGAGATTTATCTCTCTGTGGCCCGGTACGGTTTCCGCCGCCGGATGATCTTGACCCGCCAGCTGCTGAAGTCCTATCAGGAGGCTATGCGCCTGGGGATCGATTGGAACAATCAGTCCCAGCGCAACGCCCTCTACAATGAGATCACCCCCCGGGTCGTCTATGAGAAGGAGGAGGGTGGATACCTCCACGGAAATGCGGTTCTGGATCTGGCCAGCATGAGCTATGCCGGAGACTGGGCGCAGATTCGTGGAACCAGGATCGCCACCGTGTTCCAGGACCCCATGACGTCCCTGAACCCCATTATTACCATCGGCAAACAGATCACTTCTGTCATCATGAAGCACCAGAAGTGCTCTGAGGCCGAGGCCCGGCAGAAGGCGCTGGACATCATGCGCAAGGTGGGCATTCCCAATGCCGCCTCCCGTTTTGACGATTACCCCTTCCAGTATTCCGGCGGAATGCGGCAGAGAATCGTTATCGCCATCGCCCTTTCCTGCCAGCCCAAGATCTTGATCTGCGACGAGCCCACCACGGCTCTGGACGTGACCATTCAGGCCCAGATCCTGAAGCTGATCAAGGACCTGCAGAAGGAATTCGGCTACACCATTGTGTTTATCACCCACGACCTCGGCGTGGTGGCCAACGTGGCGGACCGTGTGGCTGTGCTGTATGCCGGACAGGTCATCGAGCTTGGCACCGTGGAGGATGTGTTCTACGATCCCCATCACCCCTACACCTGGGCGCTGCTTTCCAGCCTGCCCCAGCTGGCGGAGCGGAACACGGAGCTGTACTCCATCACCGGCACGCCGCCTTCCCTGTACAACACCATTGTGGGCGATGCGTTTGCTCCCAGAAATCCTTACTGCCTGAAGATCGACACCCTGCTGGAGCCTCCCATGTTCCAGATCAGTGAGACCCATTACGCCAAAACATGGCTGCTGGATCCCAACGCGCCCAAGATCGATAAGCCCGAGGGCATTCAAGACATCCACGGAAAACTGATTAAGGCATTCAATATTTAAGGAGAGTGGGCTACCAATGAGTGAAGTAAACGAAAAAAGGGCCCGCGTCACCAGCTTTCCGGAGCATGGGCCTTTAGACGAAAATGGCAGAGAGATTCTGCTTTCCATCAAAGACATTGACATTACCTTCGGCAAGGGCGACAATGCCGTAAAGGCGGTGCAGGGCGCCTCCTTCGACATCTACAAGGGCGAGACCTTCTCCCTGGTGGGTGAGTCCGGTTCCGGCAAGACCACCATCGGCCGCGCCGTGATCCGTGTCAATCCCCTGGCGGGGGGCGAGATCCAGTATAAGGGCGTACCGATTTCCGGGAAAATTCCCCACGCGCTGGACCGCAAGGTGATCCGGAATATCCAGATGGTGTTCCAGGACCCCGCCGCATCCCTGAATGAACGGGCGACGGTAGATTACATCATCTCCGAGGGCCTGTACAATTTCCACCTGTACGAGAACGAGGCGGACCGCCAGCGGAAGGTGGAGAACATGATCAGCGAGGTGGGCCTGCTCCCGGAGCACCTCACCCGGTATCCTCATGAGTTCTCCGGCGGCCAGCGGCAGCGTATCGGCATCGCCCGGGCCATGGTTATGGAGCCCGAGCTGGTGGTGGCTGACGAGCCCATTTCCGCTCTGGACGTTTCTATCCGTGCCCAGGTGTTGAACCTGATGAAGAAATTCCAGGAGGAGAAGCAGGTCACCTATCTGTTCATCGCCCACGACTTGTCCGTGGTTCGGTTTATTTCCGACCGCATTGGCGTTATCTACAAGGGCAAGATCGTGGAGATCGCGGAGGCGGAGGAGCTGTTCAACTTCCCGCTGCACCCCTACACCCATTCGCTGATTTCCGCCATTCCCATTCCCGATCCCCAGCTGGAGAAGAACAAGGTGCTCTACACCTATGATCCCTCCATGCACAACTACACCGATGACGATCCCCCCGAGCTGGTGAACATCGGCCACGGCCACTTTGTCTACGGTGATAAGAAGGAAATCGAGGAGTACAAGGCCATCCGCGAAAAAGGCGTGCCGATCAAGTCTGTCACCATTGCCGAACCTGGAAGCGAGGACCTGGTCAACGCCTCTATTGAGGAGGCCGAGGCCGTTGCGGAGGAGATCGCTCCCCCGCCGCCCAAGGATACCGGCAGCGTGTGGTACACCATTCTGTCCTTCCTGCTGCCCATTCTGGGCCTCATCGGCGGAGTGCTGTTCCGCAAGCACAATCACATTCGCAACTATAAGGCCTGCAGGAAAGGAGCCATCGCCGGTTTTGTCTTTATCGGCATCATCATAGCGTTCTTCCTGCTGCTCCTGCTGCTGTCCGTGATTTGATCCCAAACAGAAAAGGCTCCCGAAGGGGAGCCTTTTTTCGTCCGCGGAAAACGGACTTGCAGAAAACGGGCTGATTTGATATGATAGGCAAAAGAATTGGACTTATTTTCCGGAATCCAGGAGGCACATATGGCAAGAAGCACCCGACAGCGGCAGTTTGATCCCGTCCGCCCAAAGCCCAAAGAAGAAATAGAGCTTTCCGAAAAACACCTGAAGCTGCGCACCGTTTTGATGATCGTCTTCCTGGTGCTGGGCGTGTCCGCCCTGGGCTACGGCGTTTTTTCCCTGCTCACGCCCGAGCCCGGCTGGGTGGAGATCAAGCCCACCAATAACGGTCAGACCACCGCCGCCGTGGATTTTGTCTTTTACTACTATTTGGATGACTCCGCCACCCGCAGCGAAAAGCGGGCTGTCACCGGGTTGTATACTCAGGCCGGGATAGATGCTTACCGCCTCTTTACCGCCTATGAGGAATTTGAGGATACCCCCAACGTGGCCAGCCTAAACCGCCATCCCAATGAGGAAATTCAGGTAGATCCCGCCCTTTACAGCGCCCTGGCCCTGGTGCAGGAGTCCGGCGACCGCAGCCTGTACCTGGGCCCCGTGTACGAGCGTTACGGCGACCTTTTCCTCTGCCGGGACGAAACAGCGACCGTGGATTTCGACCCCTACCGGAATCCGGAGGTGGCGGCCGAATATGCCGAGGCGGCGGCCTGGGCTAACGACAAAAGCGCCATGGATCTGGAGCTGCTGGAGGACAACAAAGTCCGCCTGGCCCTTTCTGAGGAATACCTGGACTGGGCGGCGAAAAACGGCGTGACCACCCATATCGACTTTGCCTGGATGAAAAACGCTTTCATCGCCGATTATCTGGCGGACGTCCTTACCGCTCAGGGCTTCACACGGGCCACCCTTTCCAGCTTTGACGGATTTATCCGCAATCTGGACAACTCCGGCCAGGAGTATGCCCTGTCCCTCTACGACCGGCAGGAGCAGGAGCTTTACCCTGCCGCTGTGATGAAGTATACCGGGCCGGCAGCCCTTGTTTCCCTTCGGGATTTTCCCCTGTCTGACCAGGACAGCCGGAATTATTACCGTTACGCAGACGGAGACGTCCGCACCCCCTATCTGGACCAGAGGGACGGCCTGTGTAAAAGTTCCGTCAGCACGCTGCTGTGCTGTGCCCGGGGCCAGGGGCCCGGATGCGCCGAAATCCTGCTGGACATGATCCCCGTTTACGTGGCGGACTCTTTCCGGAAGGAGGCGCTGGAACCCCTGGCGGAGCAGGGAATTTCCGCCGTCTATTTCCGGGACGGGCTGATCTGCTCCACGGATCCTTCCCTGGGCTTTGACAATCTCTACAGCGATGACGCCATCACTTACCGGGTGCAGGAGTGACGTGCTTCCCCGGATTTTAGACAGATTTTCTTCCTGACAGGCAGCAGCTTGCTTTTTCGTGTGAAAACTTTTGCTGTTTTTTCTCAAAGTAATCACGGAACCACCACCTTGCGGGGGTATCCTGAGAACAGAAATCCAGCCATCCGGCTGCCGAGAAAGGAACCAGCGTGATGAAAGTTCTCACAAAACAACGAAAAGCTGCGGCTGCCCTGTGCGCCGCCCTGCTGTGCCTGCTGCTGAGCGCTTGCGGCGGCACTCAAAATTCCGTTCCGGAAGTTTCCACTGCTTCCGGCGTTTCCGATGCTTCCGAAGCTCCTGATGTTTCCGGCGTCTCCAGCGCCCCGGCAAAGGCTTCCGGCGAGGTGGAAATCGTTCTGTCTGACGCTGCCGTCACCGTGGACGGCGTAGAAGCCTCCACTGATGCGGACAGCGCAGTGTACCTTTCCCACGACGTCATTTATTACGAGGATCGGGACGCCTATGAAAGCGGAAACCCCTACGGGGAAGGGACCGATGAGGAGCGCCACAGCACGGAGGAGGCTGGGGGACACACAGTGGTGAACATCACCCGGCCCGGCGCCTACCGGCTGAGCGGCAGCCTGTCTCATGGGCAGATCTTTGTGGATCTGGGAGAGGACGCCGAAACCGATCCCCAGGCGGCGGTAACGCTGACCCTGGATAACGTGGACGTCACCTGTACGGTGGCTCCGGCGGTGTTTTTCTACCGGGTGTACGAGTGCGACCAGAGCTGGGTTGCTGACGACGGCCAGGGGGAGTACGCCGCTTCCGCGGAGCAGGATACCTCCCAGGCCGGGGCCAACGTGGTGATTGCCGATGGCAGCGTCAACAATATTACGGGCTCCCATGTGGCCCGCATCTACAAGGATAATGAGGAGCAGAAGAAGCTGCACAAGTATGACGGGGCTTTTTACTCCAGGATGTCTATGAATATCGACGGCGGCGAGGCAGACACAGGAGTGCTGAACATCACCGCAGACAACGAGGGCCTGGACAGTGAGCTGCACTTGACCGTCAACGGAGGAAAGATCAATATCCAGTCTCAGAACGATGGGATCAACACCAATGAGGACGGCGTTTCCGTTACCACCGTCAACGGCGGCTCCCTGCACATTGTGGCCGGATTGGGGAGCGAGGGCGACGGCATCGATTCCAACGGCTATTTGGTGATCAACGGCGGTGTGGTGATCGCTGTGGCCAAGCCCCAGTCCGATTCCGGCCTGGACAGCGACTGCGGCTCTTATATCAACGGCGGCTGTGTGGTGGCGACCGGTTCCACCATGGACTGGGCCGAGAGCGATTCCGAACAGGTCACCATGAACCTGCAATTCGCGTCCCTCCAGGGTGCGGAGGAAGCCATTGTGGTCACGGACACGGAAGGCAAGGTGGTCTTTGCTTATGACCCGGACAAGGACGAGACCACCGGAGCCAGCAGCCGGGGCTATCAGGGTGCGGTGATCAGCTGTCCCCAGTTCCAGGTAGGGGAAACCTATCAGGTTTACATTGGCGGCGATGTGGAGGGAACAGATACCGACGGCCTGTACGACATTTCCACCACCACCGGCTTTTCCGGAGGCGTGATGCAGCAGTATACCGGCACGGATGTGGGGATGGGCTTTGGCCGTCCCGGCGGCGGACCCCAGGAGCTGCCGGAGGGCGCGGTTCCTCCCGGGGACGAGGGGGTTGCCCCCGGCGGTGACCGGGAGCTTCCGGAGGGCGGACAGCCCCCGGAGGGAGCGCCGATCCCTCCTGATGGCGAGCAGCCATTCGATGGCCAGCAGCCATTCGATGGCCAGCAGCCTCCTGATGGCGAGAACTTCCGCCCCGATAGAGAGGCCCCGCCCGAAGGCTTTCCTTCCGGCCAGGAGGAGGGAGAACCCTCCACCCAGTTTACTATGGCGGATAAGGTCAACGCTTTCAGCGGCGTGAGCGACGCCGGCTGATACGGGCATTGCAAGGCTCCCGAAAGGGATTTATTTCAGCAGAACTG
Source organism: uncultured Acutalibacter sp. (assembly GCA_964600905.1). Classification (GTDB taxonomy): domain Bacteria; phylum Bacillota; class Clostridia; order Oscillospirales; family Acutalibacteraceae; genus Acutalibacter. The sequence continues at coordinate 12,324 of CAZRLJ010000043.1, forward strand.
GAGGAATCAAAATGGCAAGGGCAATCATCAACGGAAACCGTTCCAAGGGGACGATAGATCCCAACATTTACGGCCACTTCTCCGAGCACCTGGGCCGCTGTATCTACAACGGCATCTATGTGGGGGAAAATTCAGAGATTCCCAACGTCAACGGTATGCGCACCGACGTGGTGGAAGCTCTGAAAAAGATGGAAATCCCGGTGCTCCGCTGGCCCGGCGGCTGCTTTGCGGACACCTACCACTGGCGGGACGGCATAGGACCCAAAGAGGACCGCAAAAAGATCGTCAACACCAACTGGGGCGGCGTGACGGAGGACAACAGCTTTGGCACCCATGAATTTCTGGAGCTCTGCCGACAGCTGGGCTGCGAAGCGTATATTTCCGGCAATGTGGGCAGCGGCACGGTGCAGGAGTTCTCCGACTGGGTGGAATACTGCAATATGGGCGGGGAATCCCCCATGGCCCAGGAGCGCCGCAAGAATGGCCGGGAGGAGCCCTGGCATGTGAAGTATTGGGGCATCGGCAACGAGGCCTGGGGCTGCGGGGGCAACATGGAGTCGGAGTTCTACGCCAGTCTCTGCCGCCAATATTCCACCTATCTGCGCAGCTACGACAACGAGCACAAGATCTATAAGATCGCTTCCGGGGCCAACGTAGACGATTACAACTGGACGAAGGTGGTCATGGAGAAAGCCGGGCGGTTCATCGATGCTGTGAGCCTGCACTATTACACCCTGCCGCGCAGTAAAAGCTGGGAGGATAAAGGGCCGGCTACCGGGTTCCCACGCAGCGAGTATTTCTCCACTCTCAGCAAGACCCTGTATATGGAAGAACTGATAGAAAACCACAGCCGCTTGATCCGGCAGTATCAGGGCGACCGGCAGGTGGGCCTCTGCGTGGATGAGTGGGGAAACTGGTTCGATGTGGAGCCGGGCACGAATCCCGGCTTCCTGTACCAGCAGAACACCATGCGGGACGCTCTGGTGGCGGCGATCAACCTGAACATCTTCAACGACCACTGCGATACCGTGGTTATGGCGAACATCGCCCAGGTGGTGAACGTGCTGCAATCCGTCATTCTCACTGAGGGGAAGAAGATGCTACTGACACCCACCTATCATGTGTTTGAGATGTACCAGGGCCATCAAGGGGCCAGGCAGCTGGAAAGCTACATTGAAACCACCCTCATCGGCGGAGGGGAAAATCAGGTTCCGAACCTGCATATCTCCGCCAGCGAGGGCAAGAACGGGGTGCTGGTGACCGTGGCAAACCTCAGCGATACGGACAGCACAGAGCTGGACTGCGCCCTTACCGGCTTGGGCATCGTGAACCACGTAGAGAGCCGGGTGCTTGCCGGGGACTGCGGCGCATATAATGATTTTGGTGCGGAGAACAGGGTAAAGCCGGTCTCCCTGGCCGCCAAATTGACCGGGGACGGCTTTAAAGCCACGCTGCCCGCCTGCTCTGTGGCGGCGTTTACGCTGAAATGAACCGGCCTGCCTGCAAGCGCTGCCTTTTGCGGGAGCTGGACGGCGAGTATTTTCAGTCCATCTACCAGTACATAGAAAACATTTCCCCGGAGCAGAAAGCGTCGTCGGAGGAATACGCCCGCCGGTTAGCCCTGTGCCGGGCCTGCGACGACCTGCAGAACGGCATGTGCGCCCAGTGCGGCTGCTTTGCGGAGGTGCGGGCGGCGAAAAAGCGCATGTCCTGCCCTATGGAAAAATGGACCGGTGAGGATAAATCAAAATCGTGAAAAATACAAACAGAAATCCGCCCTCTTGCGAGAGCGGATTTCTGTTTGCTTTAGTTCAATAGCAGGACGGGCGTGGTCAATCAGCAGTAAAATCAATGTCGTATCGTGTGCCATGGGAGAACAAAACGCCGTCTGTCAATTTGACGCACAAAATGATGGTGCTTTCATCGTCAAAATTGTTGTGACCGTTATCGATCCATTGGGCAAAGGCCTTTTTCAGCTTTTCCGCAATTTCCCGGTTTTCCTCTTTGCAAAACCAGCCCAAATTGACCCCTTTTCCATGGGCGGTAAACCAATCACCGCAGATGCCGATATTGGGATTCACTTCAAGCTGCTTCATCTTGTTTGACAGCGCATATGTGATGATATAAAACGCCCGGTTTTCATAATAGGCATTGACAGCCCGAATGCTGGGAAACTCGCCGTCGATCGTCGCCAGGGCTATCAAGGTATCGTGCCCGAACCGCTCGTTCATGATCTCCTGTGCCTGTACCGGAAAAGTCCCGTTCATACGACATCCTCCAAATTGAAAGTCGTCATGTTATATTATGGCAGCGAATGGGCCGCGTTCCGTACCTCTCCCGCCCAATCGTGTTATTGAAAGAAATACTTCTTCCCCTGGCGGCAGGCCTCGTAAGCGCCCACCATGAGCTTGGTCAGCGCCACAGCGTCGTCAATGCCGTTAGGCGCTTCACCCTCCCCGCAGCAGGCGGCGATCCAGGCGTCGATGGGCATGGCGGAGGCCTTCGGCAGCTCCGTCAGCTCCACCAGCTTGCCGCCGGTTTCCTCACAGCTGTACTCCAGGATGTCGTTGTGGACCATCAGCGAGCCCTTTGTGCCGCTCATCTCCAGCACATAGGGCATCCCGGTGGTGACAAAGCCCGTTTCCGAAACGCCGATGGCTCCATTCTCAAACTCGATCACCGACACGGCGTTGTCCTCCACCCCTTTGCCGGTCACCTGGGTGAACATGGACACGATGGACTTGGGCTCGCCCATGAACCAATGCAGGGTATACATGGGGTGGGCGCCCAGGTCGATCATGGCCCCGCCGCCGGTCTGGGCGGCGTCGTAGAAGTGGGGCGGCAGCCAGCCGGCAGTGCTGCCGTTGTGGGCGTCCCGCACCCGGGCGTAGGTGATCTGCCCCAGCTTGCCGCTGTCTACCAGGGCCTTGGCGGCCTTCAGGGTAGGCCAGGTCTTGTGGGGGTAGGAGATGGTAAACGTGACGCCGCTCTCCTTTACGGCGCGGGCGATGTCCTCCGCTTCCTCATTGGTAAAAGCCAGGACCTTTTCCGTGAAGATGTGCTTTCCCGCCTTCGCCGCGGCCTTGAGCACCTCCGTATGCTGGTAGGTCGCCGTGGTGATCTGCACGCCCTCGATGGACTTGTCCGCCCAGATGGCCTGCAAATCCGGCTGGAACGGGACGCCCAGCTTCTCCGCCGTTTCTCTGCCCCGGATCGGGTCGTCGTCCCACAGACAGCAAAGCTCCGCCTGGGGATTTTTCTGAATGGCCGTGGCGTACTCCATGGTATGGACATGCCACGCGCCCACCGCTGCGATTTTCATGATGATTGCCTCCTTGGGAATTGTGGAATTGACCCTGCGAAAATGGTAGCATATTTTCCGGAAGCTATCAACTGGTTTTTTGAATCTGACAGGAGACAATTTGAAATGTCACAGGTTCGAGTCCTGTAAAAAATCTAGTCAAAAAGAAAGAGACAATCACAAGGATTGCCTCTTTCTTTTTGGTGGGGACAATCAGGATAGCTAAGCTCACCTTTGGCGAGCTTAGCTTCGGTTTCCCTGCGGGAAACAGTCCTATTGAAATGTCACAGGTTCGAGTCCTGTAAAAAATCTGGCCAAAAAGGAAGAGACAACCACAAGGATTGTCTCTTCCTTTTTGGTGGGGACAATCAGGATAGCTAAGCTCACCTTTGGCGAGCTTAGCTTCAGTTTCCCTACGGGAAACAGTCCT
>CAZRLJ010000044.1:0-15188 GCA_964600905.1 uncultured Acutalibacter sp.
TCATTGACAGCACAGGCGGGAATCCTGTATAATTCAGTATGGATTATTGTCGACTTTAGAAATATTTTTGAAGCTGTGGTGATCATAGATGAAACGGTTCCTCTGTCTCCTGCTGGTACTTCTTCTGCTGTTTTCCTGCCTGCCCCTGTCGGCGGTGGCGAATGTCCCTCAGGCCTCCCCCGCCTTTTCCTGGAAGGGCTTTGAGGAGTTTTCCGACCGGATCGGCAAGCTGGTCAGCAGCACTATGGAGGAGGACTTCATCTCCTCGGTGACCATGGCCCTGGGCAGCGGAGAGATCACCGTCAACGGCGAGACCAGGGAGCTCCTAGCCCGGCGCGACGCCGCCGTTTACGAAACGGACGAGCAGCTGATGGTCCCGGTGCGGGCCTTGGCGGAATGCGGCGGCGGCCAGGTCGCCTGGGACGGCGAGACCATGACCGCAACCGTGGAAACCAATGAGACCGCCGTGGCCTTTACCGAGGGCGTTGCCGTGGCAGCCGTCAGCGATGAGAGTTCGGAGAGCGGCCTTCACCTGGCCACCGCCCCGGAGCTGGTAGACGACACCCTGTACGTTCCTTTGGAGGATGCGGCCCAGACCCTGGGCTTCCAGGTCCAGGAGCAGGACGGGCGCGCCCTGCTGACAAAGCCCTGGCAGACGAAGCGGCTCATTGTAAAATCCGCCGAAAAGGATCTGGAGGATTTCGGCGCGGTGGAGGTCATTGACGGCTTCAACGACCTGCATGTGCTGCAATACGAAACCGAGGCCCAGGCCCGGGAGGCTTACGAGCGCTACCTGGTTCTGGAAAATGTGGAATACGTGGAGGCGGACGCCGTGGTTTCCACCGCGGAGACCCACAATTCCTGGGGTATGAGCTATATCGGCGCAGACGGCTGCAACACCTGGCTTTCCTCTTTAGAGGGCGGACAGCCGGAGGTGGTGGTAGCCGTGATCGACACCGGCGTGGACGGAACCCACAGTTTTCTGGCTGACCGGGTCCTCTCCACCGGAAAGAGCTTTGTGTCCGGCAGCGCCGATACCGACACCAACGGTCACGGCACCCATGTGGCCGGGATCGTGGTGGACGCCACCCTGTCCAATGTGAAGATCATGCCTGTGAAGGTGCTGGACGCCAAGGGAAACGGTACCATTTCCAGCGTGTACGCCGGCGCCTGCTACGCCATTCAGAGCAATGCGGACGTGCTGAACATGAGCCTTGGCAGCTACGGAAAATCCCGCCTGGAGCAGGAATATGTGGAGCTTGCCTCTGGCAAAAACATCACCGTGGTGGTCTCTGCCGGAAACGACGGCCTGGACGCCATGGCCTTTTCCCCGGCCTGTGTGGAGGACGCCATTACCGTGGGGGCCATCACCCGCAGCGGCACCTGTGCTTCCTTCTCCAATTACGGCACCGTGGTGGATGTATGGGCTCCCGGCGACCTCATTCTCAGCTCGATCCCCGGCGGGAGGTTCGGCTACAAGAGCGGCACCTCCATGGCCGCGCCCCACGTGGCGGCTGCGGCCGCCATGCTGAAAACCTGGAACAAGGGGCTCACCGCCGCCCAGATCGAGGGCGTACTGGAGTCCCAGGCCAAAAAGATAAATATCAACGAGCCCGGAAACAGCGGCGTTTCCCGGGTGCTGGACCTGCGGAGCTTTTCCTCCCTGACGCCCTCCGCCGTGGAGCGCGTGGCTGTGGTCATCGCCAATTATGCCGGAGGCGCTTATTATCAGAACAGCCTAAGTCTCACCCTCTCCTGCAGCCTGGAGGACGCGGCCATCCGCTACACCACGGACGGCTCCGTGCCTACGGAAACCACAGGTGTCCTGTATAACGGGCCCGTTCCGATCACCCAGCCCACCCGGATCATCGCCAAGGCCTTTGGGAACGGGGCGCTGAACAGCCGCACCCTGGATGAGGTGTATTTTGTCTCCAGCTATCCGGAAAGCCTGCACTATCAGGACTACAGCTACTTCCAGTCCTGGAGCTACACCTATCCCGATCCCACGGCGAAGGCCCTGAAAATCACCTTTGACAGCAATACCGTGCTGCCCAATCCCGTGTACGACGGCTCCTCCGCCAGCCTGACTGCCATGAGGAACGCCGGGGCCTTCGGCTTCGGCATAAAGATTTACGACGGCAAGGGTGAGTCGGTGGACAACGAATTCTCCGATGTGAGCTGGGACCTGTTCCGCTTTGACGAGCTGCAAAGTAAGACGGTGATCGTGGACGGCAACAGCTTCTCCTTGCAGCTGCGATTCCCCCTGACCACTGCGGATTACGGCTTCAAGGTCCTCCGCGTGGAGCCTGTGTACGAGCGGCGGCTTTCTCCTCCCGAATTCCAGACCTCCTCTGAAATTTCCTACGCCCCTTGGTGCGACTATACCCCATCCACCAATCCCGAGGAGACCAGCATTTCCTACGCCTCCCGCAGGGAGGTAGTCATCACCAGCCCGGAGAGGGCCGACATCTATTACACTCTGGACGGCTCCGTGCCTACCACCTCCTCTGCAAGGTATACCGGCCCCATTGTGCTGGAGCAGCCAGAGCGCATTCGCGCCAAGGCCTTCAAGGACGGCTGCACCCCCAGCGCGGTCTCGGAGGAAACCTACTACTGCTCCCAGTATCCGGAAAGCCTTCACTACGTGCGGCGGGAGTACAACTACACCTATGCGTGGGACTACCAGGCCCCGGAGGATGTGAAATATATCGGGCTGACCTTCGACCCCCAGACCGATCTCAACGGAGAGGGCAGCGACATGTTCGGCACAAAGCTGAAGTTCATCGACGATTCCTGCACGGACGGCAGGCGGCCCACGGAATTCTACGGCGATTCCCTGGCGGGGAAAACCGTCTACGTGAAGGGGAACCATTTCAAGCTGCGGATGGAAACCATCCTGCCCGGACAGGCGGAAACTGCCTATGGCTTCCGCATCACCGACGTCCGGTACTTCACGGACGAATCCGACATCGTTCCCATCACCGGTTTCCAAATCCAGGGCGATCCCTCTGTCTGGGTGGACGACACCATGTCCTTCTATATCGGGCCCCAGCCCCAGGGAACCAACACCGGGTATCTCCTCTGGCCCCTTACCGGGGGCGAGTACGCCTCTGTGTCCAGAACCGGGGCCATTACCGGAGTCAAGGAAGGAAAGGAACGGCTGGTGCTCACCTCCTGTCTGGTGAACAGCATCGGCCCCAAGACCTCCGCCTATAACGGAACCTATGTGGACGTCACCGTCCGGGAGGCGCCCCTGCCCGGCGGTTCGCTCACCTATTCCACCGAAAGCCTCACCAATGAGGATGTGGTGGTCACCTTCCATCCGGACGAGTACACCTACGTCACCAACAACGGCGGCAAGAACACCTACACCTTTACGGAAAACGGGGAATTCACCTTCCAGCTGCGGGGCGCCCGGAACATCAGCGGCTCCATCACCGCCCGGGTGGACTGGATCGACAAAACGCCCCCCTCCGGCACAATTTCCTTCAGTCCCGCCACCGCTACCAACGGCGACGTGCTGGCCACCTTTACCCCTGACAAGGATGCGGTGGACAGCGCCGTCACCCGCCAATGGGTCACCCAAAACGGCCCGGTGCGCTTTGAGGTGCGGGACGCCGCGGGAAACGTGGGCATCGTGGAACAGACGGTGGACTGGATCGACAAGAGCGGGATTGCCGCCGAGATCATCTACACCCCACATGAAGACGGCACCATCACCGCCGCCCTTTCCACCTCCCAGCCGGTGACTGTCACCAACAACGGCGGCAGCCCGGAATACACCTTTACGGAAAACGGCAGCTTTACCTTTGAATATGCCTACAGCGGCGGCAGCGGCTCCGCCACCGCCAATGTCTGCTGGCATTACGACCGCGTGGACTACTCTCCTGCCAAGCCCACCGTGGGCGACGTCATCGTTACCCTCCGTCTGCCCGACGGCTGCACCGTGGTGAACAACGGGGGCAGCGACACCTATACTTTCCACGAAAACGGGAGCTTTACCTTTGAATACCAGAGCTTTGATGGCCGCGCTGCCTGCTATAAAGCGCAGGTGGATTGGATCTACGGGCAGGACATTGACATTTATACCGTTCAGGACATGGAAGCGTTTGCCACCCTGGTAAACAGCAGCAACGAATCCTCCCCGCCCATCCACGCCCGGCTGATGAACGACATCGACATGGCTGGAGTGAAATGGGAGCCCATCCAGTCCAAAAGAAACCTCTGCTTCTATGGAACCTTCCTGGGCCAGGGGCATACCATTTCTAACCTGACGGTACATAACGAAACCGGCGGCCTGTTCCGGGAGCTGGACGAGACTTCGGTGGTGCAGGATCTGACCTTAAGGGATGTTCGGCTGACAGCCGCATTGTATCCTTCCGGCGCTGTGGCGTCAAAAAACTACGGGATCATCCAAAACTGTGCGGTGACGGGAGAAGTTTCCAGCCGCGGTTCCGGCAGCATGGCCGGAATCGCCGGGATCAATTACGGCATAATCCAAAACTGCTCCATGACCGGAACCGTCATTGCGACCCCCACTGGACGTATCGCCGACAACGTCGGCGGCATTGCGGGATATAACTATGGAAGCATCCTGGGCTGCCAAATGGACGGGACCGTACAGAGCAACAGTGATTACATCGGTGGCATTGTGGGCTACAACAAGGGCTCGGGCAGCACCGAGGCCCTTGTGGAGGACTGCACCTTTTCCGGAAATGTACAGGGATACTTTCATGTGGGCGGCATTGCCGGACAGGCTTTCACCTGTACCATTACCGGATGCTCCGCCCAGGGAAAGATCGAGGGCACCTATTATGTAGGCGGCATTGTCGGGGATGCCAATAGCTGTACGATTTCGGAATGCTCTGCTCAGGTGGAGCTGGTAGGTGAGCATTATGTGGGCGGCGTATCAGGCGCAATCGCTATATGCGATGTTGATAACTGCTGGACCTCCGGCATTCTTCGCACCACCTCCCCCGCCTCAATGGTGGGCGGCATTGTCGGGCGTGCGTCGCCGCGCACCACCGTTGCCAACTGCTACTCCACAATACCGCTTTCCTGCAACGTGACCGACATCAGCGGCGGCAGCGAGTTTATGGGCGGCATTGTAGGGCAACTGAGCGAAAACAGCAGTGAGTTAAAGACCACCTTTGCTTTCAACAACCTGGCGCTGAATGAATCCATCACTGCCGCCTCTATTCGGTCGGAAACCTATAGCCGGGTGGTAGGTGCTTTGCACACCAACAGCGGTATCATCCCTGAGATACGGAACAACTACGCCTGGTCAGGCATGACCCTGGGCAAGACGGGCAGCGAAGCGCCTGTGAGCAGCGCCGACGCCGCCGGAGTACATGGCCGCGGTCTTTCCGCCGCTGAGCTCCACCAAAAAAGCGCCTGGAGCAACGCGGGATTTGACTTCGAGGATACCTGGGTCTGGACAGAGGGCTACCTGCCCGCGCTCAAGGGCCAGGCGCCGCAGCCCTGGCCGGAATGGCTACGGCTGGCAAATGACCCCACGTCGGCCCCCACTCCCACACCTACGCCTGTGCCTACTCCTACGCCTGCACCAACTCCGACACCCACGCCCACGCCCGCACCAACTCCCACACCGTCATATGAGCTCTATATTGTGGACGTGTATGTTCCCGAGGATGATATTATCATGGTGATTGGAGAAGACCCCCTGCAATATCTTCCGGAAACAGCGGAGGTTTTGCTCAGCGACGGCACACGTGCAGAGCTTCCGGTAGAATGGGACCTAAGCACGCTGGACCCGGATACCGTTGACTTTTACGTGGTGGAGGGCAGCTTTGTCCTGCCGGAGAATATCGGAAATCCCGACGGCCAGACGGCGCTGGTGTTTCTGTATGTGGATCCTGCCCCAACGCCCACTCCAACACCTACAACCTCTCCTGCACCGACAGCCAAGCCTACGCCTACGTCTACTCCAACCCCCGCTCAGCGGCCTACGCCGCAGCCCACGGTCAGGCCCACATCCTCCCCCACGTCGATTCCTACCGCAAGGCCCACCCCGGAGCCGGTGGTGGAAAATCCCTTCCCGGATGTTGAAGGCCACTGGGCAACCCGCTTCATTCTGAATGCCTACAATGCGGGGCTGATGGTGGGCGATTCCGAGGGCACCTTCCGGCCCGAAGGGCTGCTGACCAGAGAGGAATTCTGCGCGGTACTGGCCCGGTATCTGGGGGCAAGCCCGGTGTACGACACCCCCTTCACCGATGTGGGCGGCTGGGCTTTAGGCAGCATCGGCGCCATGGCAAAGGCGGGAATCGTCCACGGGGAGCCGGACGGCAGGTTCCGCCCCGGCGACCCCATCACCCGCCAGGAGGTGGCCGCCATCCTGGACCGGGCTTTGAAGCTCAAAAAGGCCAGCCCCACCGCCCGTTACAGTGACGACAGCTCCATTGACGGCTGGGCCTGGCAGAACGTCTACAACGTTCAGGCCGCCAACCTGATGATCGGCGACGAGGGCAACCGCTTCCGGCCATTGGACCCCATCACCCGGGCGGAGATCGCCGTGATCCTCTCAAAGCTCCTGCAATGACAGAATAATAGAAAGCACCCCCGGCGTGACCCGCCGGGGGTGTGGCTTTTGACAGGGATTCTACGCATGTCTTCTTTGCCGGCGTCGTTCTCGTGTCAGCTTATAAAGCTCCTCCGCCGCCATGCGGGTCCGGGCCACCACATCCCCGCCCTGTCTGGGAAAACAGTAATACAGCGCGTCCTTATTGCCGATGCAGATCACATCGCCAATCTCGTACCAGTAATAGTCGGAATACAAGCCGTAGCAGGCCAGCGGCCCCTGCTCATACCGTAGCTTCCCGTCGCAGCCGATGAGCCGAAAGCCCTCCGTGCTGTGGATCAGATGACCGCTGCCCACCATGTAGATGGCCTTGTAGTCCACCATCACGCCGATGTCCACGTCCCGCTCCAGCCGGTAGGAACCGTCCTCCAGCTCCCGGCGCACCTCTGACCGCTCCCAGGCATACCAGTCCGGAATATGGGAAAATTCCGTATCGCCGCTTTCGGCCTGGAGCCTGCCCAGCCCGTCCATCCTCCAGGTTTTTCCGCAGGCCTCACAGGTGAGCTGGGCGCCCCTCCCCGCCATCCGGCCCTCGGCCAGGCAATGAGGGCACCTGTAGAGGATCCGGTTGAGGCCGTCGGCCCGGAAGGGCTCGTCAATCCGCACCTGATTCTCCAGCTGCCAGGCGAAATTATCAAAGGTGAAGGTCCGATCCAGCAGATCGTCCAACTCCTGCACGCTCTTTTCCGCAATCTCCACTTTGGTCAGCAGGCAGCTGACCTCTGCGCTGACCTGCACCTTCCTCTTTTGCAGGCCGTTATACAAGGGGTCCCGGGCGAAAGCGCCCTTAGTCAGCACCGTCACCACCGGAACCCCCAGCTTTTTCAGAAGGATTCCCATCTTCCGGGGCAGGGGCGTGGCAGTGCCGTCAAAGGAATAGCTGGCTTCCGGGTACATCAGCACGCTGACTCCCTTCTCCTTGAGCAAGTATTCCATATCTCGAATCAGCGTAAGATCGCTGACAAATTTCTGGGTGGGAACACATCCCAACAGCCGCATCAGCCACTCCTTGCCCACAAATCCGTCACTGGTGCAGACGATGCCGTACCGCCGGGGATAAAAAATACGGGAGGCGATCATCAGGTCGATAAAGCTGGAGTGGTTCATCAGGATCAGCGCGGGCTCCTTGCCCACTTGTTCCATACCGTGGGAGGTGTAGGTAAAGTGGGTCTGCCGCAGGTCGGGAATCCCGGCCAGACGCACCACAGTATTCAGCAGCAGGCTGGGCCGCATGGGCAGCCGGTGCCGGCATTTGGGCAGTGCCATCACTTCTTCGTAGGGCTTCCTGACAGTTTTGATCTTCACGGCGCGCACATCCTTCCGGCAGCTCATTTCCCTCATTATACTGTCGAATGGCGTCGAATGCAAGGCGCAAATCAGCAGGGAATCCCCGGAAGGGCAAAAGAAAGGAGCAGCCGTAAGGCCGCTCCCTCTCCCATAACCGCGCTTATTCCAGAATGGGGGCCAGGTCCAGGCCCTCGGAATTTGCGCGGAAAAACTCCCGGAGCTTTTCCAGGATCACCCCCACGCCGCCTGGGGCATTGCTCTCGATATTCAGCGGCAGGATGGGGTCGTGGACGGAGAGCCGCAGCAGGAACCAGCCGTCCCCCTCCCCGGCAGGGAAGGACACCCGCAGGCCCTCCCGGTTGTCCGGGGCGATAGCCCAGCCCCGCTCCTTCGCCCATTCCTCCAGGGCGGCAATGACGGCCTCTCCCCTGGCCCGGAACTCCCTGTCCGCAATGGCCAGGCGAATCTCCCGTTCCTCCACAGGCTCCTTCAGGGGAGCCAGCAGGTCCTCCAGGTCTTTTCCCTCCTTGCGCAGGGCAGCCATTTTGATGATGATCTTCGTCACCAGATAGGCCCCGTCGTCCAGAAAATAATTTTCCCGCATGGCCGCATGGCCGCTGGTCTCGATAGCCAGGGGGCAGTCCACGCCCTGGGCATTCAGCCGCAGGGCCTCGTTGATCACGTTCTTGTAGCCCCGCTTAAAGCGGTGGTGCTTTCCGCCCAGGGTGGCTTCAATGTATTCCTTCAGGCCGTCGGAGGTGATTGAATCCGTCACCACCGTACCGCCAGGGGCGTTCTCCAGGGCAATGGCGGAGGCAATGGCCACCAGCCGATTCCGGTTGATCTCCCGGCCCAGGTGATCCACCGCTCCGGCCCGGTCCACATCGGTGTCGAAAATCACGCCCAGGTCGGCATGGCACTCCTTCACCGCAGAGGAAATGGCGGCCATGGCGTCGGCGTTCTCCGGATTGGGAATGTGGTTGGGGAACATGCCGTCCGGCTCCAGAAACTGGCTGCCGGTGACGTCTGCCCCCAGCGGGGCAAGGACCTGTCCGCTGTAAAAGCCGCCCACGCCGTTTCCCGCGTCTACCACAATGTGAAGGCCCCGCAGCGGGCTGTGGTAGTCCTCGGCGTTGAGGCTGCTTTTGATCATATTCCGCAGAGAAGCGCAGTACTGCTGCATGTGATCGCTTTCCGTCCAGGTCCCGGAGGTCCGCTCCGCCGGGGCCAGCCCCGCCTGGGCGCCCTCCAGAATCTCCTGAATGTCCGGCCCGTCCAGGCCGCCGTCCCTGGTGAAGAATTTCAGCCCATTCCGATGGAAGGGATGGTGGCTGGCCGTGATCTGTACCGCGCAGTCGCAGGGCAGGTCCAGGGTCGCCATGAACATGGAGGGGGTGGACGCCAGCCCGCAGTGGAAGCAGGTGACGCCGTATTGCAGAAAGACCCGCCGCAGGGCCTCCATGATCCGGGGGCCGGAAACGCGGGAATCCCGGCCCAGGGCCACTGTCAATTCCTTTGCCGGCTTGTTCAACCGCTTCCCGCACCAAACCAGGAAGGAGGCGGCAATGGCCTCCACCGCCTCGTCGGTGAGGTTTACCGGCTCTCCGCCGCCTTTGCTGGCAACGCCCCGAATGTCCGTACCGCTTTTCAGCTTCCAATATTCCATTGTGACCGCTCCTTATTCGGGAACCTCTGAATCAATCATCCAGGCGCACCTCAGCAGCCGATCTGACCTGTCCGATTTCATCAGAGCTTCCTTAGATTTTTTCAATATTTTTGACACACAGCACGCTGCCGTCCACCGAAAAGCTCACATTGAGCTCCCCAAAGGCCATGCCGTAGACCCGCTGGGGATCGCTCTGATAGGAGGGGCGGGGGTCCTGGGACAGCACTCCCAAAAGGGCTGACCGCTGACCCTCCGGCACAAGCTCCAGCAGCGGCCGGGGAAAATCCACCTGCAAAAGGTCGTCCCGGTGTTCATCGGAAAAGCCCCCCGCCGCATTCTGCCGGCAGTCCGTCATGGGCACGTAGGGCTTCACGTCAAAAACGGGGGTTCCGTCCAGCAGGTCGGCTCCCAGCACATGGAGCACCGGCCCCTCTGGGCTGTCCAGCTCAATGCGCTCCAGCCTCACGCAGGAAAGCCCCAGGGGATTGGGCCGGAAGGGGGACCTGGTGGCAAACACCCCCACCCGCCGGTTTCCTCCCAGGCGCGGAGGGCGCACCGTAGGGGACCAGCCCTCCCGGCGGCTTTGCGAAAATTCCCATAAAAGCCAAACGTGGGAAAAGCCCTCCAGGCCGCGAAAAGCCTCTCTCACCCGGTATTCCGGCTGAAACACCACTTTTGCCCGCAGTTCCTCCACCAAGCCGCTCTGCCGTGGAATGCCGAATTTTTCCCGGAAATCGCTGTGGATATGGGCAATGACCTTCATCGGTATTTCTTCCATAAGTCATTCCCGCTCCCCGGCCAAAATTTCTTCCAAGCCTGCCTTGGAAAACGGCTCCAGCGCCGGATGATCCGTAAGGGTCCGGATGATCTCCCAGCCCTTACGGCTCTCCACGGCGTTTTCCGGCGTGGGCAGAAAGCCAAAGTCCAGGTAGATTTTACAGGCCAGCCAGGTAGTGGTCTGGGTGGTGATCTTCGACTGACGGTATCCCAGCTCCCCCAGCCGGGCCAGGGTCCGGCTGATCAAAGGCTTTGACAGCCCCTTTCCCTGATGATCCCGGCGGACAGCCACCCAATGGAGATACCCCATGGAGGGCACGTCCCGGCCAAAGGGATCATAATAGGCAGTGGCGGTGGCCACCTTTTCCCCGGCGCTGTTTTCCACAAACAGCATCCGGTCCTTCAGCTCTTCCTCGTGGGCGCCGTAATACCTTTTCCAGACCTCCCGGCCCTGCTCCCTGCTTTCCAGCTCCTTGGCGGAAAGCTCAATGCTGATCCATTCCTCCCGGTCCCCCTCCTGATAGAAGACGAACCGATAGCCCTCCGGCAGTTCAAACCGGGGCAGACCCTCCAGGCTCCCCTGGAGGATCAGATCATAATAGCGAATGCGGCTGTCGTGATTATCAAATGTCATAGGAACCTCCTGAAAGGGAATGAGACGGGACCGTTCCCGTCTCATTGTAGCGGCTTTTTCCGAAGTTGGCAAGCAAAATCACGAAAGCTCCCGTTTCCGTTTCCGCCGCTTGTAGATGATAATGGCCACGTACACGGCAAAAAAGCCCAGAATGATGGCAACGAGCACCGCAGATTCCCCCGGCCCACCCATCTTGACCTCCGCCCAGAGGGTGTCCACCAGCCTGCTCACGTCCTCCGGCAGATTGGTGAACATCTCCGTGTTTGCCATGATTTCCGCGTCCGGATAATGGATGGGGCTTTCCACCATTTCCGGATCGATGTACTCCTTTGCCGCAGTCTCCGGCGTGGAATAGCCCACGTAGTCCATGTTGGCTCCGGCGATCTCCGGGTCGCAGAGGAAATTGATGTATTCTTCCGCCTCCCGCCTGTGGCTGGAGGTGGCGGGAATACACATGGCGTCCACGAAAGAGTTGGTGCCCTCCTCCGGCACCGCAAAGCCGATATTCTCGTTGTTGTCCACAAGGATGGCCGCGTCCCCCGCATAATAGGGAGCAAGCCAGGCCTCGCCGCTTTCCATCTTGTCAAAGATCTGGTCCATGACATAGGCCTGCACCAAGGGCTTCTGCTCCTTCAAAAGCTCCGCAGCGGCGTGCCAGTCCTCCGGATCGGTGGTGTTCAGCGACTGCCCCAGCCGGAACTGGGCAATGGCAAAGGCGTCCCGGGGATTGTCAAACATAAGGATTTTCCCGGCGTAGTCCGCGTCCCACAGCACGTCCCAGCTGGTGATCTCCTCCTCCACATGCTCTGTATTGTAGAACAGGCCCACAATGTTCC
This sequence comes from uncultured Acutalibacter sp., assembly GCA_964600905.1. GTDB lineage: Bacteria > Bacillota > Clostridia > Oscillospirales > Acutalibacteraceae > Acutalibacter. Next base: position 11,802 of record CAZRLJ010000044.1, read on the forward strand.
AGGTGTAGGGAACGGAATAGACGCTGCCCGGGTCGTACACCGGGTCCCGGAATTCCTCGTCGATGTACTGGAAGTTGGGAATGTTCTCAAGCCGCAGGGGGGCCAGCATATTTTCGTCAATGAGCCTGGCTACCATGTAGTCCGAGGGGATGATGACGTCGTAGTCCGCGCCCCCTCCGGCCAGCTTGGAATAGAGGGACTCGTTGCTGTCAAAGGTGGTGTAGTTGACCTTGATCCCCGTGCGGGCGGTAAATTCCGCGTTGACGTCCATAGAGCCGTCTGTGCCGTTTGAAATGTATTCTCCCCAGTTGTACACGTTCAGGGTCACGCCGGGGTCATAGGGTTCGGCAGAGGCCGTCATGCTCAAAGAGCACAGCAGGGCAAAAGCCAGCAGGAGAGAGAAAAACTTTTTCATACGCGCTCCTCCTCGGCTTCAGGGCGGTCCTTCCCCTTGCGCACATTGACCAGGATCAGCAGAGCCATCACCACCACGAACAGCACCGTGGACAGGGCGTTGATCTCCGGGCTCACCCGCTTGCGGGTCATGGAATAAATGTAAATGGGAAGGGTCTGGGTGGTACCGGAGGTGAAATAGCTGATGACAAAATCATCGATGGACAGGGTAAAGGCCATGATCATCCCTGTTACGATGCCGGGCATGATCTCCGGCAGCACCACCTTGAAAAAGGCCAGCACCGGCGGGCAGCCCAGGTCCTGGGCCGCCTCATAGAGATTGGGGTCCATCTGCCGCAGCTTGGGCAGCACCGACAAAATGACATAGGGCAGGCAAAAGGTGATGTGGGAGGCAATAATGGACGCCATGCCCAGGCTCCTCCCGCCAAACAGCCCCACAGCAAAGACGAACAGCAGCATCAAAGACACACCGGTGACGATCTCCGGGTTCACCATGGGGAAATTGGTGATGTTCATCATGATCCGCCGGGGCAGCTTTTTCATGGAATTGATGCCGATGGCCGCCACGGTGCCCAGCACGGTGGAGACCAGCGCCGCCGCCATGGCGATGATCAGGGTGTTCCCCACGGCTTCCAGGATCAGCCGGTCCTCAAAGAGCTTTTGATACCATTTGAGGGAAAAACCGCTCCACACGGTGCGGGAACCGGTCTGGGTGTCGTTAAAGGAAAAGACGATGAGCACCAGGATCGGCGCGTACAAAAACAGGAACATCAAAAGGGTGTACAGACGCCCGAGGACCTTTTTCACGGCATCACACCTCCTCCCGCAGTCTCCCCGTCGTCAAACTGGTTCATAATGCCCATGCAGATCAGGATGATCACCATGAGCACCAGAGAGATGGCGGAGCCCAGATTGGGATTGTAAGCGGAGCCCAAAAACTGCATGTCGATCAAATCGCCGATCAGCAGATTGCCGCCGCCCCCCAGCATTTTGGAAATAATAAAGGTGGAAACGGCCGGCACAAACACCATGGTCACGCCGGAAATCACGCCGGGCATGCTCATGGGAACGGTGACCTTCAAAAAGACCTGGCGGCCGTTGGCGCCCAGGTCCTGGGCGGCTTCAATGACGCTCTGGTCGATTTTTGTCAGGATGGAATACAGCGGCAGGATCATATAGGGAATGTAATTGTACACCATGCCCAGCACCACGGCCCCCGCCGTGTTGATGAGATGGAACCTGGGCAGGCCCAGGGCCGCCAGGGCGTTGTTGATCAGCCCGTTGTCCTCTAAGAGGCTCATCCAGGCGTAGGTGCGCAGAAGAAAATTCATCCACATGGGCAGCATCACCAGCATGACCATCATGCTCTGGCGCTTTACGTCCATCCTGGCGATGATGTACGCCAGAGGATAGCCCAGCACCAGAGAAATTGCCGTGGCCACCGCCCCCAGCCAGATAGACCGGAGAAACACATTGGAATACTGGCCCACGGAAAGGATATTGTCCAGGGTAAAGGCTCCCGATGGATCGGTGAAGGCAAACCAGGCCACCAGCCCCATGGGAATGACGATAAACAGCACCATCCACACGGTGTAGGGCGCTGAAAGCAGCTTAGACCTGGTTTTCATCGCTGCCCTCCCCCGTCTCCTCCGAGGAGGACATGTCGTTGTCCATTTCATCGCTGAAGGTGCTGTAGTCGCCGAACCTGCCGGAATACTCCGACTTCGCCATCACGTGGATGTCGTCCGGCGTCAGCTGGAGGCCGATCCGGTCCCCCACCCCGCGGAAGTCCGTAGACTGGATCATCCACTTGAAGCCGCCCACATCCACAATGATCTCGTAGTGGACGCCCTTGAAGGTGACGGCGGTGACCTGGCCGGTGATCTTAGTGGAATCCGGCTCCGTCACGTCGATGTCCTCGGGACGGATCACCACATCCACCGGAGTGTTTCGGCCAAAGCCGTGATCCAGGCAGCGGAAGGTGCGGCCGGCAAAGCGGACAGAATAGTCCTCCAGCATCACCCCGTCCAGGATATTGGATTCGCCGATAAAATCCGCCACAAAGGCGTTTTTCGGCTCGTTGTAAATGTCGGTAGGCGTGCCGATCTGCTGAATGACACCCCCATCCATCACCACCACGGTATCGGACATGGAAAGGGCCTCCTCCTGATCGTGGGTGACAAAGATGAAGGTGATCCCCGTCTGCTGCTGGAGCTTTTTCAGCTCCACCTGCATATCCTTGCGCAGCTTCAGATCCAGGGCGCCCAGGGGCTCGTCAAGGAGCAGCACCTTCGGCTCGTTGGCCAGGGCCCGGGCAATCGAGTTACATCAGTTGCATTTGGCAGGAGTGACCAGCTATCATCATAATATTGAAACTTCAAGACGCTATTTTCCACATATTTGCACAACCCACACATATGAAGAGAAGGTGGAAACCTTAAAGCTGGTGAAAGCAGAGGGAATGCGTGTCTGTTCCGGTGGAATTATCGGTATGGGTGAAGCGTGGGAGGATCGGCTGGACATGGCAGTCAGTTTGGCTGAATTAGGGGTTGATTCCATTCCAATTAATGCGTTGATGTCAATTTCCGGTACTCCTTTTGAAAACCAGAAGCCGCTATCAGAGGAGGATATTTTAAGAACGATTGGATTTTTCCGTTATATCAATCCCGAAGCTGATATTCGATTAGCAGCAGGGCGTGGGCTGCTTTCAGAGGACGGAGTGCGCGCCTTTCAGTCAGGAGCCTCCGCCTCTATTACAGGAAATATGTTGACAACGGTTGCCTGTGCAACAATTCGCAGTGACAGACAAATGTTACAAAGGCTTGGAAGAGATGTGCCATCCATTCCGCAAACGGTACATTCTTCGTTTTGAGAGAATCCGTATTATACCGTCATGATAAAAAGAATTAATAAACTGGTGGAAAAGCTTTTGGTGTCACGGCAGGCAATTACGAAATGGGAAGCGGACAAAGG
>CAZRLJ010000045.1:0-14283 GCA_964600905.1 uncultured Acutalibacter sp.
GTTCCAGACTGTGTGCAAGACCCTGGAGGACCACTACCATGATATGCAGGACATGGAGTTTACCGTGGAGCACGGCAAGCTGTACATGCTCCAGACCCGTAACGGCAAGCGTACCGCCACCGCCGCCATCAAGATCGCCTGCGATCTGATCGACGAGGGCATGAAGACCGAGGAAGAGGCTCTGCTGATGATCGATCCCAAGCAGCTGGACGCTCTGCTCCATCCCCAGTTCGACGCCGCCGCCCTGAAGGCCGCCACTCCCGTGGCTTCCGCTCTGGCCGCTTCTCCCGGCGCTGCCGCCGGTACCATCGTCTTCACCGCTGAGGATGCTGTGGAGCATGGCCAGAAGGGTGAGAAGGTGGTTCTGGTCCGTCTGGAGACCTCTCCCGAGGACATCGAAGGCATGCATTACGCTCAGGGCATCCTGACCGTGCGCGGCGGCATGACCAGCCACGCTGCCGTTGTGGCCCGCGGCATGGGCACCTGCTGCGTCTCCGGCTGCGGCGCCATCAAGATGGACGAGGCCAACAAGCAGTTCGAGCTCAACGGCCGGGTCTACCATGAGGGCGATCCCATCTCCCTGGACGGCACCACCGGCAACATCTACGGCGAGATCATCCCCACCGTTCCCGCTTCCACTACCGGCGGCTACTTTGGCCGTATCATGGAGCTCTCCGACAAGTACCGTCAGCTGGAGGTCCGCACCAATGCCGACACTCCCAAGGACGCCCAGCAGGCTGTGACCTTCGGCGCCCAGGGCATCGGCCTGTGCCGTACCGAGCACATGTTCTTTGATCCCGACCGTATCGCGGCCATCCGCGAGATGATCTGCTCTGACACTGTCGAGCAGCGCAAGGCCGCCCTGGCCAAGCTGGAGCCCATGCAGCAGGGCGACTTTGAGAAGCTGTACACAGCCCTTGAGGGCAAGCATGTGAACATCCGCTTCCTGGATCCTCCGCTGCACGAGTTTGTACCCACCGAGGAGAAGGATATTGAGCTGCTGGCCCATACCCAGGGCAAGAGCGTTGAGGACATCAAGGCCATCATCGCCTCCCTCCATGAGTTCAACCCCATGATGGGTCACCGTGGCTGCCGTCTGGCCGTCACCTATCCCGAGATCGCCGAGATGCAGACCGAGGCCGTCATCCGCGCCGCCATCAACGTGAACAAGGCCCATCCCGATTGGAACGTGGTTCCCGAGATCATGATCCCGCAGGTTGGCGAGGTCAAGGAGCTCAAGTTCGTGAAGAAGACCGTGGTGGAGACCGCTGACCGTATCATCGCCGAGGAAGGCGCTTCCCTGAAGTACAAGGTGGGCACCATGATCGAGATCCCCAGAGCGGCTCTGACCGCCGACAAGATCGCCGAGGAGGCCGAGTTCTTCTCCTTCGGCACCAACGACCTGACCCAGATGACCTTTGGCTTCTCCCGCGACGACGCCGGCAAGTTCCTCAGCTCTTATTATGAGAATAAGATCTATGAGAACGATCCCTTTGCCCGTCTGGACCAGGAGGGCGTAGGCCAGCTGGTAAAGATGGCTGTGGAAAAGGGCAAGACCGTCCGCCCCGACATCGTGCTGGGCATCTGCGGCGAGCACGGCGGCGACCCGACCACCATCGAGTTCTGCCACAACGTGGGCCTGACCTACGTTTCCTGCTCTCCCTTCCGCGTGCCGATTGCCCGTCTGGCCGCGGCACAGGCTGCTATCAAGAATCCCCGCAAGTAATTCCGGGACTTCTGAGCGCAGTATAGCCTGACAATTTTACAGGACCGGGAGCCGTACCTTTGGGTGCGGCTCCCTTTCTGTCTGTCTTGCACCAATGAGGAAAATCTGCTATAATGGCCGCAAAGTGGTTAAAATATCAAATTCAGCTTTGCAACGTACGGTTTGTTCCCCTCCCTGTTGAGAAGGGCGGTTGACTTTTGCAAAGGACGGCGAGAGCAGATGCTGTACATCACCCCATATGAGCATACCTTTTCCCGCCGCCGGGAGGAAGCGGCCTTTCAAAGGGACCTTGCCCGTCGCCTGCTGGGCTATGCCATGGAGCGGGAGCACGGCGTGCCCATTGAGAGTCTGACCATGGCCAAAGGGCCTGGCGGAAAGCCGTATTTTGCGGATCACCCGGCCCGGTTCAATCTGTCCCACTGCCGGGGGCTGGTCTGCTGTGCCGTCGGCCAGGGGGAGATCGGCGTGGACTGCGAGCCGCTCCGGCCTTATGATCCCCGGCTGGCAGAGAGGATCTGCACCCGGTCGGAGCTGGCTTTTCTGGAGAATGCAGCGGACCGGGACGCGGTGCTGACGGAGCTCTGGACGTTGAAGGAAAGCCTGATGAAGCTTTCCGGCCGGGGCATGGCCTATGGCTTTCAAAACGCCGCCTTTTCCTTGGAGGGCCAGGTCCCTGTCTGCCTGGTTCCCGGGATTCAATGCGCTCTGTTCCGGGGAAGGCCGGGCTGGGCGCTGGCTGTTTCCAGCTTTGAAGCGCCTCCCGCCGCTTTGATCGAGGTGCCGGAAAAGCTGCTGCAACAGGAATCTGGTTCCCATGGAATATAAGTTCTAAAATCAGGTGACATATCCGCCGTACTTCCCTCATATTCTTCTCTAGGACAACACAGAGAGGAACGGTGGAAGATGGTCGTATCACTGAAAGCAAATCGGAAAAGGATCCTGGCATTTCTTATTCTGGCCGCAGTGGTGGTGGGAGCGTGTGTTTTCCTCTGGGACGGCAAAAAGGAGGAAAAGCCCCAGGAGTTTCCCGGCGGCACCAATGAGGAGCGGGTGGCCTTTCTGCAGAGCTTTGGCTGGGAAGTGAACACCGAGCCTGCGGAGACCAGGGAGGTCATGATCCCCGCCCAGTTCAATGACATCTATACAACCTATAATGTCATGCAGAAGGCCCAGGGCTTTGATCTGAAGCCCTACGCGGGAGAGGTCTGCACCCAGTATCAATATAAGATCAACAATTATCCCGACGAGCCGGAGGTTTATGCCACCCTGCTGGTCTATAACAACCTGATCATCGGCGGCGACGTGGCCTGTTCCGAGGTAAACGGCTTTATGCACGGCTTTGCCGCCGACAGCGCCCGCTACGGCGAGACCTCCGGCGGTTCAGGGAGCGGGACGGGAAATACCTCGTCCGCCTCCTCGGAAGCCGGTGAGACCGCCAGTGAAACGCCGGAGAGCAGCGCCCCGGAAAGCTCCGCCGCCAGTGACGAAGCAGGGGAAACCTCTGCGGAAAGCACCACGGGGGATGTTGCGGAGTCCGATCCCGGAGAAACCGCGGAGAGCACTGTGACAGAAACGACAGAAGAAACGACGGAGGAGACGGCAGGCGAGGTCGTTCCCGAGGAGGCCTATCCCACGGATTGAACCGCCTGGGAGCCGGTGGCAGCATCGGCTCCTTTTTCGGGCCGTTTCCCGGACAAGCTGAAATTGGAAAGAAACGGAGGAGCGGGCCATGCCTGAACGTCTGGACAAATTTCTGGCCTCACAAAACTTGGGAAGCCGCAAGGAGGTGGGCAAGCTGATCCGCTCCGGGGCCGTGACTGTGGCCGGAAGTGCGGTCACCGATCCCGCCGAAAAGCTGGACCCGGACAGGGACGAGGTCACGGTAAACGGAACGAAGGTGGCCTACCGCAAATTTCTCTATATCATGATGAATAAGCCTGCCGGGGTGCTTTCTGCCACAGAGGACAGCCGGGCAAAGACGGTCCTGGACCTGCTGCCGCCGGAGCTTTCCCGCCGGGGCCTGTTCCCTGCGGGCAGGCTAGACAAGGACACCACCGGGCTTTTGCTCCTCACCGACGACGGGGAGTTTGCCCACCGGATGCTGGCACCGAAAAGCCATGTGTATAAGCTCTACGAGGCCCGCCTGGCGGCAGCAGTGAAACCTGGGGACACGGAGGCCTTCCGACAGGGGATCAGCCAGGGAGGAGAAACCTTTGCACCAGCCCGGCTCTGGACAGAGAAACGGGGGGAGGCCGAGGTAGCCATGGTGGAGATCCGGGAGGGAAAGTTTCACCAGGTGAAGCGGATGTTTCAGGCCGTGGGGAACGAGGTGCTCTCCCTGAAAAGACTCAAGATAGGGGGGCTTGCCCTGGACGAAACACTACAGGAAGGGGAGGCCAGGGTCCTTTCCCAAGAGGAAAAAGCCCTGGTTTTTATCAGCAATTTGCACCAAAACGGCTCTGAAGATTTGGATTTTATGGAAATCTCCTAAACAAAACGCCAAATGTTTGGGCAATCCACGACTATCACAACGCAGTTTATTCTGCTATACTTAGTCCATCAGAAATGCAGTGCCTGTTCGGTAAGGCAAGCATGAGAAAACAGGAGGAATTTGTACATGGCAAGCGTAACACTGAAGAATGTCTACAAGGTTTACTCCGGTGGAGTCACGGCTGTTTCCGACTTTAACCTGGACATTGAGGATAAGGAATTTATCATCCTCGTCGGTCCTTCCGGATGCGGCAAGTCCACCACCTTGCGTATGATCGCTGGTCTGGAGGAGATCAGCAAGGGCGAGCTGTACATCGGCGATACCCTGGCAAACGATGTAGCCCCCAAGGATCGCGATATCGCCATGGTGTTCCAGAACTACGCTCTGTATCCCCATATGACCGTTTACGACAACATGGCTTTCGGCCTGAAGCTCCGGAAGACTCCCAAGGACGAGATCAAGCGCCGCGTGGAAGAGGCCGCTCGTATCCTGGACATCTCCCATCTGCTGGACCGCAAGCCCAAGGCTCTGTCCGGTGGTCAGAGACAGCGTGTGGCTCTGGGCCGCGCCATTGTCCGTGATCCCAAGGTGTTCCTGCTTGACGAGCCTCTGTCCAACCTGGACGCCAAGCTCCGCGCACAGATGAGAACCGAGATCGCCAAGCTCCATATTCGTCTGGGCACCACCTTCATCTATGTTACCCATGACCAGACCGAGGCTATGACCATGGGCGACCGCATTGTGGTTATGAAGGACGGCTTTATTCAGCAGGTCGATACTCCCCAGAATCTGTACGAGCTGCCTGTGAACATGTTCGTTGCCGGATTTATGGGTTCTCCCCAGATGAACTTCATCGACGCCAAGCTGGACAAGGACGGCTCTGATTACACCCTGACCTTTGGCGTCTGCACGCTGAAGATCCCCGCCAAGAAGGCTGAGGGCGCTGATCTGGCCAGCTATGTGGGCAAGGACGTCATCTTCGGCATCCGTCCTGAGGATGTTCATGACGAGCCCGATTTCATCGAGAAGGTCGGCGGCGCTCAGGCTACCGCTGACGTGGAAGTTACCGAGCTGATGGGCGCTGAGACTTATCTGTACCTGAATTGCGAAGGCAGCGCCATCACCGCCCGTGTGGAGCCCACCTCCACTGCCAAGGCCGGCGACAAGGCTGCTATCGCTTTCGACCTGAACAAGATGCATCTGTTCGACAAGGAGACCGAAGTTACCATCCTGAACTAAATTATACGCTTCCATTTTCCCCTTGGGCGTCAGCTTATGCTGGCGCCCTTCTTTTTAGCCAGCTGTTACCAAAAGCATAGGAGTTTGATTTGGTGAAAGCTGGCTATTATTCTCTTAGAAAGATTCAGCGGAACCGATATTTCACTCTTTGGAGATTTAACAAAACCTGGTTTTGCTGGCCGTGCTTTGGCAGGAAAATAGAAAAATTTTGCAAAATTTGACCCTGATGTGGGGATGAACGGCAATTTTTTCGTGAAAAGGGTTGAAATTTTCTGCATGATTATGTAAAATGTATCTGTAGTAGCATAAGCACTGAATCTAAAAAGTGAAAGCTCGGGACGCCGAATGGGATCATCCGGTTTTGCCCGTACCAGAAAGGGGAGGCTTATGTCCAACAGATTATTTCAGGGGATCATCCACCAGATGGGGGATACCATTGACCGCACCTTCGGCGTGATCGATGAGTCCTCCGTGATCATTGCATGCAGCGAGCTTGGAAAAATCGGCGAGGTCTGCGATTCCGTCACTGCGGACGATCTGGCGGGAGCCGACGTCTTTCAGATGGATGGCTATACCTACAAGTCTTTCGGAAACCGTCCCCGTCCGGAGTATGCCGTTTTCGTGGAGGGCACCAGTCCGGAGGCCCAGAAGTATGTAAAGCTCCTGGCGGTGTCGCTGAGCAGCATCAAGCAGTATTACGATGAAAAGTATGACCGGGGCAATTTCATCAAAAACGTGATTTTGGACAACATCCTGCCCGGCGATATTTATCTCAAGAGCCACGAGCTCCACTTCGACGCCGATGTGAGCCGGGTCTGTATGCTCATTAAGATCACCGAAAAGAACGATATTTCCGCTTACGATGTGCTTCAGAACCTGTTCCCCGACAAGAACAAGGATTTCATCATCAACATCAATGAAACCGATATTGCCCTGGTCAAGGAGATCAAGGCCAATATCGACGAGAAGGACATCAACAAGCTGGCCGGCTCCATTGTGGACACCCTGTCCGGCGAGTTCTACACCCACTGTGCGGTGGGTATTGGCACGGTGGTCAGCAGCATCAAGGATTTGGCGCGTTCCTTCAAGGAGGCTCAGGTAGCCCTGGAGGTGGGCAAGGTTTTCGATACGGAGAAATCCATTGTCAGCTATAATCATCTGGGCATTGCTCGGCTGATCTACCAGCTGCCCACCACCCTCTGTGAAATGTTCCTGAAGGAAGTGTTCCGCAAGGGCTCCATCGATTCTCTGGATCACGAGACCCTGTTTACGATCCAGCGCTTCTTTGAGAACAACCTGAACGTCTCCGAGACCTCCCGGAAGCTCTTTGTGCACCGGAACACCCTGGTTTACCGCCTGGAGAAGATCAAAAAGATCACCGGCCTGGACCTGCGGGAATTCGAGGACGCCATCGTTTTCAAGGTTGCTTTGATGGTGAAGCGGTATTTGTCGAGCAGTCCCACCAAGTTCTAAGAAACCTCTGAATCAATCATCCAGGCACACCTCGTCTGGCCTGTCCGATTTCATCAGAGTTTCCTAATCTTTGTCGCACCGGCCCGGAAAGCCTCGTTTTTTCTGACAGGTGTTACAAATTGATTACAAATTATTTCTGTTCGGGAAAAAAGCAATCGGCACCCATTGGTATAATAGCTCATACCGATGGGTGCTGTTATGTGACCACCCGCTGACACGGCGGGCAGCAAATTTCCATCCGTTTGGAGGGATACATTTTGATCGAATTTCGTGACGTGACAAAAGTGTACAACAATGGTACAGAGGCTTTGCACCATGTGAACCTCTATGTGGAGAAGGGCGAGTTTGTCTTTATCGTGGGCTCCTCCGGCGCAGGAAAAAGCACTTTCTTGAAGCTGATCACCTGCGAGGAGCGCCCCACCTCCGGCCAAATCTTTGTGGACGGCGTGGACGTTTCCCGGCTGCGCAAAGGGAAAATTCCCTATGTCCGCAGGAAGATGGGCATGGTGTTCCAGGATTTCCGCCTGATCGACCACATGACCGTTTACGACAATGTGGCCTTTGCCATGCGCGTGGTGGGCGCCCCGCCCCGGACCATCAAGAAGCGGGTGCCTTATATCCTGAGCCTGGTGGGCTTGCAGCATAAGGCGAAGCACTACCCCACGGAGCTTTCCGGCGGCGAGCGTCAGCGTGTGGGCCTGGCCCGTGCGCTGGTGAACAATCCGTCCATGATCATTGCAGACGAGCCCACGGGCAATATCGATCCGGCGCTGTCCTTTGAGATCGTTGACCTGCTCAGTGAGATCAACCGCCGGGGGACTACCATTTTGATGGTCACGCACGAGCATTCCCTGGTAAAGCATTTCCACAAGCGGATCATTCAGATCCACAGCGGCGAGGTGGTGGCGGATACCGCCGCCATGCAGGACACCTATGCGCCGCCGGAGCAGTATGACGCCGGGGAGGATGAGTACGCCGAGTACGACGAGCAGGAGGTTGTCGGCGCACAGGGCGAGGAAAGCCCGGAATACGAAGAAGGGGACTACGAAGAGCCTTACGAAGAGCCTTACGAAGAAGCCTACGGGGATGAACCTGTTGACGACAGAGAGGAGGAGGACTGATGGGCCTGCACAGTATTGGGTATTTGTTCCGGGAGGGCGTAAAAAGCCTTTGGAAGAACAGGACTATGAGTATTGCTTCCGTTGCCGTGCTGGTTTCCTGTCTGCTGATCACCGGCGTGGCCGGGCTGCTCACCCTGGACCTTTCTGTCACCATGGCGTCTATCGAGGGGAACAATACCATCACCGTCTTTCTGGAGGATGGCCTTCCGGCCCTGACCGCCGTGAAGGTGGGGGAGGAGATTCGCGCCATCGACAATATTTCCGAGTGTGTGTTTGTTCCCAAGGACGTTGGCCTTGCGGATACCGTGGAGAAGATCGGCGGCGACAGCGCCCTGTTTGAAGGGCTTCAGGGTGCGGACAATCCGCTGCCGGACGCCTACCGTATCTCCATGGCCGATCTGAGCCGATATGACGAGACCTTTGCAGCCATTCAGGCCGTGGAGGGAGTGGGCTCCGCTTCCGACTATCGGAGGATCGCCAATCAGCTGAGCAGCCTGGATCGCCTGGTGCGCTATTGCAGCATCGCCATTGTGGCCGTGCTGGGCGTGGTTTCACTGTTCATTATCTCCAACACGGTAAAGGTGACCCTGTTTTCCCGCCGGGTGGAGATCTCCATCATGAAATCCGTGGGCGCTACCAATGGCTTTGTCCGCATTCCCTTTATTGTGGAGGGCATGGCCATCGGGCTTCTTTCGGGAGCCATCGCCGCAACGATCCTGTATTTCGCCTATGATAAAGCCGTGGAAGTGGTGCTGGGGATCGCGCCCTTCCTGTCGGCAGTGGATATTGATCCCTATGTTTTGCTCCTCTACGGAGCATATATTCTGGTGGGTATGCTGTTCGGTATGCTGGGCGGTGTGATCTCCATCGGAAAATACCTGAAAAAGGAAGGAGAAGACGCGGTTGTCTGAGAACAAAAGAATTTTTCGTTCTCTGTGCTGTGTCCTGCTGGCCCTTTGTGTGCTGTGTTCTGTGTCCGTTCCCGCCTCTGCGGCGTCCCTGGAGGAGCTTCGCCAGAAGCAGGAGGACCTGGAGCAGCAGAAGGCGGACAGCGATGAAAAACTGATACAGCTCCAGGAGGCCACTGAGGAAAGACGGGCTTCCCGGGATGCGATTTATGAGAAGATCGACCGGCTCCAGGACCGGCTGACGCTGATGCGGCAGCGGATCGAGGAGCTGGACCGGCAGATCGCCCTTGATGAGGACGAGATTGCCGAAAAGCAGGAGGGCCTGGACCGAAGCATGAGCCTGTTGGGCGAGCGGATCCGTGCCCTGTATCTCACGGGAGACGCCTCCACGCTGGCCCTGATCCTGGACAGTGAAAACCTGCTGGACCTTACGGAAAAAACGGAGTTTCTTGCGGCGGTGACACGTCATGACCGGGAGCTGATCGCTTCCCTGAACGAACAGGTTCGGGACATTTCGGCGGACCGGGACCGTCTCCGGGAAAGCAAGGACGAATTGTGCAGCCGCAAAAAGGAGATGGACGCTTCCGGCGCGGAGCTGACCCAGCTTTACGAGGAGGCCCAGAAGCTGCTGGACGATGCGGAAAACGAGGAACTGAACTGCCGCACCAATTCCGATCTGCTGGGCTATGCCATGAAGGAAAATGAAGCGGCCATCGCCGCGCTGGAGCAGGAGGTCTACAGCCAGCAGGCCCCAGCGTCCGGCGGATATGTGGGCACCGGCAGCTTTGCCTGGCCCATGCCCGGCTACACCTACCTGACCTGCTATTTTGGGGAGGGAGGCCACCGGGGGATCGACATTGCCGGAGCCAATATTTACGGCCAGCCCATTGTGGCGGCCGACGGTGGCTCGGTGATCTACGCCGGCTGGAACGACAGCTATGGCTACTGTGTGTTTATCGACCACGGCAACGGCTATGAGACCCGTTATGCCCACATGAGCGAGCTGGGGACCTTCACCGGAGCCGCTGTGGAGCAGGGACAGGTCATCGGCTACGTGGGCAGCACAGGAAACTCCACCGGGCCTCATCTCCACTTTGAGGTGATCCTCGGCGGCTCCCTGACGGACCCCATGGGATATTTCTGATTGACAAGGTTGTCCGTTTTCACTATAATAGACAGGTAACGGATCAATGCGGCCGCGATTTTCCGCGGCCGATTGATTTGTTGCTTTCAGTTTTCAGTGTTGTAAAGGATGGGATTGCAATGGCAGAAAAGCAGTATTTTGTAACGGAAGAGGGTCTGGCTGCCCTGGAAAAGGAGCTGGAGTACCTGAAAACGGTCCGCCGCAAGGACGTGGCGGAAAAGATCAAGGTTGCGCTGTCCTTTGGCGACCTTTCCGAAAACAGTGAATATGATGAGGCGAAGAACGAGCAGGCTATCATGGAGGCCCGGATCGCCGACCTGGAGGTCATGCTCAAGGGCGCGGTGGTCATCGATGAGAGCGAGCTGGACAAGGAGACCGTGAATATCGGCTCCAAGATCGAGGTGGCAGTCACCGCCGCCAACGGGAAAAAGAGCGAGCGGAGCTTCAAGATCGTGGGCTCCAACGAGGCCGATCCCCGCAGCGGAAAAATCTCTGACGAGTCCGCCGTGGGCAAGGCCCTGATCGGCGCCAGAGTGGGCCAGACCATCAAGGTGGAGACCCCTGTGGGCCTCTCCAAATATAAGATCATCACCATCTCCCGGTAAGGGAGCGGCGCCGTGAGGAGGTTTCTCCTTCCAGAGCGGAGCCAACGGCAACAGCACAGAGAAAAGGAGCCGCGCAGCCGCCGCTCCTTTTTTGGGATTTATTCTGAAAGGATGACAGAAATGGCGGAAAATGAAAATCAGGTCATGGAACCTCAGGGCGTGGAAGAACAGGATCAGAGCGAGCTGCTGAAGATTCGCAGAGAGAAGCTCCGCAAAATGCAGGAGGCGGGGAAGGACCCCTATCAGATCACCACTTATGACGTGCAGCAGAAGGCACAGGACATTGTGGAGCATTTTGAAGAGGAATACGAGGGCAGGCATGTGTCCGTGGCCGGGCGTATCATGAGCTGGCGGGACATGGGCAAGGCTGCCTTTATGGATCTGCGGGATTCCACCGGCAGGATCCAGCTTTACGTGAAGATCGACGTGATGGGGGAGGAACCCTATCGGGAGCTGACCGCCTCCCTGGACATCGGCGACCTGGTGGGCGTCACCGGAGAGGTCTTCCGCACCCGCCGGGGAGAAATTTCCATCAAGGCCGACAGCGTGACCATTCTTTCCAAGGCGCTGCTGCCTCTGCCTGAAAAGTACCACGGCCTGCGGGATACCGACGCCCGCTACCGTCAGAGATACCTGGACTTGATCGTCAATCCTGAGGTCAAGGACGTGTTTGTCAAGCGCTCCAGGATCATCAGCGCCATTCGGGAATATCTGGACGGCAAGGAGTTTCTGGAGGTGGAGACGCCCGTGCTCCACAACCAGGCCGGCGGCGCTTCCGCCCGCCCCTTTATCACCCACCACAATTCCCTGGACATCAGCATGTATCTGCGTATCGCCCTGGAGCTGCATCTGAAGCGGCTGATCGTGGGCGGCTTTGACCGTGTTTACGAGATCGGCCGGAATTTCCGGAACGAGGGCATGGACCGCACCCATAATCCCGAATTCACCATGATGGAACTGTACCAGGCCTATACCGATATTCATGGCATGATGGACATCACCGAGGACATGATCCGCACGGTGGCCCACAAGGTGCTGGGGACCGGGAAGGTGGAGCATGAGGGCGTGGAGATCGATCTGGACAAGCCCTTTGCCCGCATTTCCATGCTGGAGGCCGTGAAGGAGTATGCCGAGGTGGATTTCTCCGCTGTGGAGACCCTGGAGCAGGCCCGGAAGCTGGCGGACGAGCACCATATCGAATACGAACAGCGCCACAAGAAGGGCGACATCCTGAATCTCTTCTTTGAAACCTATTGCGAGGAAAAGCTGATCCAGCCCACCTTCCTCACCGGCCATCCGGTGGACATTTCGCCCTTGGCCAAGAAGGATCCCGCCAATCCCGAATATACCCAGCGCTTCGAGCTGTTCATTTGCGGCAGCGAGTATGCCAATGCCTTCAGCGAGCTGAACGATCCCATCGACCAGCGGGAGCGCTTTGAGGCCCAGGCGGCTTTGAAGGCTGCCGGTGACGACGAGGCCTGCGATGTGGACGAGGATTTCCTCACCGCTCTGGAGTATGGTATGCCCCCCACGGGCGGCCTGGGCATGGGTATTGACCGCCTGGTCATGCTCCTCACCGGCGCCCCCTCCATCCGTGACGTCCTGCTTTTCCCCACAATGAAGCCTTTAGCCGACTAAAAGAGCCGAAAAAGCCAGTATTTATGCGGGTTTTCGGAATCGCCCAAAAGCCCAAATTTACATCTTTACATCAAACTTACATCAAACGATGTCGAAAAAGATGCAGAGATGAAAAAATCGCAGATTTTTGCATTGCCACCTGAGAGAGAAATGCTTTCTCAGGTGGCTTTTTTCGTTCTGGCGGTAATTCGCAAACTTCATCGCGGCGCCTTTTTTCTATATAATACAGTCACTCAAAGGAAAGGAGCGGCGACGATGGAAAACAGTTTTGCGGCTAAGCACCCGGAGCTTGTTTGCGAATGGTCGGAGAAAAATCTTCCTCTTACCCCCGAACAGATTCCCTACGGTTCAAATAAAATCTATTGGTGGCACGGTGCCTGTGGGCATGAATGGACGGCAAGCGCCAAAAGCCGCCATGCTGGGGAGAAATGCCCGATCTGTTCCGGCGCACGAATCCTTGTGGGATTCAATGACCTTGCCTCGGTGAAGCCTGAACTTGCCGCAGAGTGGTCGGAGAAGAACAAGCCGCTTTTGCCGACAATGGTGACGGTCGGCTCTCATAAGAAAGTAATATGGAAAGGCAAATGCGGACACGAATGGGTAGCGCAGATTAAAAACCGGGTGCAACTGGATAGCGGCTGTCCGTACTGCTCCCACAACAAAGTTTTAGTCGGATTTAATGACTTGGCATCTCTGTTCCCCGAAGTTGCCGCCGAATGGTCTGATCGGAACTTACCTTTGAAGCCAACGGATGTAATGGCTTTCGCCAATAAGAAGGTTTGGTGGAAGTGCAGTCACGGACATGAGTGGTACACTCTTATCTCGACCCGTTCGGGCGGGAGTAAATGCCCCTATTGCAGCGGCATCACTGTTTTACCCGGATTCAATGATTTTCAAACATTGTACCCGGAGCTTGCAGAAGAATGGTCGGAGCAAAACGCCCCTTTGACGCCTGACCGCATCAGCGTGAAGTCTCGGCAAAATGTATGGTGGAAATGCAAGGTCTGCGGGCATGAATGGAAGTCGGTCATTTATTCCCGTACAAAAGGAACGACTTGCCCGGTCTGCGCAGACCGAGCGGTCAAAGAAGGCTACAATGATTTAGCTACCACTGACCCGCACCTCATACCCGAATGGGACTTTGAGCAGAACAAAAAGCTTTCTCCCTACCATATTTCAAGAAACTCACTGTATAGCGTTTGGTGGAGGTGCAAACACGGGCATACATGGAAAGCGACCGTTGCTGACAGAGCTATCAATGGTGAGGATTGCAGGATTTGTGAAGCAGAATACCAGTGGGCGTTCCCTAAGCTCCTTATTGCTTACTACGCAAAGAAGGAAGGATTGAAGGTTCGCCTTGACAGCGAAAAGGATATTGGGATTCGACTGGAAGCGTATCTTCCTGATGAACGAATTGCTATTGAAACAACGGGCAAACCCACCCGCCAAAACAGCGACCGGGAACGAATCAAAGACTACATCTGCTCACGGCAAGGGATTCGTCTTTTTCGGGTTCCTTACGAGCAAGCTCACGAGGAAGAATACGCAGGCAGAATCAAAGCCGTGTTCAGAAGCACCCACATCTTCCTGCGGACAGACGAGCGGGCGGATGTAAAGCAGATCAGAGAAATGTTCTTCCTTTGGAAGGAGCGAAAATAGAATACAGATAAGCAAGCCCTTAGTGGATGAATCGTCATCTGCTAAGGGCTTTTTTTGTGCGCAAAAAGCGCCGTCAAAAAATTTTTTCAAAAAATTTTGCCCGGAGGGTTGGAAAATGGCCTCTCCCAGTCGGAACAAGTGAAGGGGTTCTTCACCGCTCCCAAACGGAGCGGCTCCCCTTCGGGAACTTTGACAACTGAATACACAGGCGCACAGGACGTTATTCCTGATGATAGCCACCTCAGCAGGTACGCCAAGACCCCCGGAAACGGGGCGAGC
>CAZRLJ010000046.1:0-14257 GCA_964600905.1 uncultured Acutalibacter sp.
ACAGAAAATCCCATGAAATCGTGAAAATTTGTGAAAAAAACACTGTGAGATTCGGAAAAGAAAAAACTTGACAACGCCATGCTGCCCGTTTATAATAATATGGCTGTAAGGGATCACTTGTATGCGCCGATAGCTCAGCTGGATAGAGCGTCTGACTACGGATCAGAAGGCCGGGAGTTCGAATCTTCTTCGGCGCGCCACACCTGCGGTGAGCAATTCGCGCACCGCAGGTGTTTTCTATGTTTTACCCCGCGGCCCGCGCTGAAACGATCATTTTTGAGGTAGAATCACAAAAAAAACACAAAGGCTTTTTTGAGCCTTTGTGTTTTTTCGTTGGAGAAATAGAATTACAGAAGCTTTTTCCGCAGCTCCTCGGGGGACTCCGGGTGCAGCTTCGCCGGGGGAATATCCAGAATCGTCAGGCAACCGGTCCGGCCCTCCTGACGCAGCCGATAGACCGCCCGGGCGCAGGCAATGAGCACGCTGGAGGTGAATTCCGGATTGGAATCCAGCTTCAGACGGTATTCGATCACATGGCTGTTCTCCCTGTGCAGTCCGGTGACGCCGGTCCGAAACACCACGCCGCCATGGGGAATGCCGGCGTGGTCCCTGTTCAGTTCCTCCTGGCTGATGAAATGCACGGTGGTGTCGTAGTCGGCAAAGTAGTTGGGCATGGTGACAATGGCCTTCTCGATGGCCTGCCGATCTGCCCCTTCCTCCGCCACCACAAAGCATTCGCGGGTGTGCTTCTGGCGGGTGGTGAGCTCCGGATTTTCCCCGCGGCGCACCTGCTCCATGGCCTCCTCCACGGGAATGGTGTACTGCCGGGCGTCCTTGACGCCGGGAATGCGGCGGATCGCGTCGGAATGACCCTGGCTGACTCCCTTGCCCCAGAAGGTATAGTCCGCGCCGTCAGGCAGGATCGCCTGTCCCAGCAGGCGATTCAGGGAAAACAGGCCAGGGTCCCATCCGGCGGAGATCACCGCCAGCTTTTCTCCGGCTTTTGCGGCCTGATCCACCCGGTCGAAATGCTCCGGAATTTTGGCATGAGTGTCGAAGCTATCCACCACGTTAAAAAGGCGGGCCATTTCCGGCGTCTGCTCCGGCAGGTCGTTGGCGCTGCCGCCGCAGAGGATCATCACATCGATTTTCCCCTGCATGGCCGCCGCCTGCTCCATGGAATAGACGGGGATCCCCGTCTGCGTCTCTATGGTTTCGGGAGCCCTGCGGGTAAACACGCCCACGTTCTCCATATCCGGGCAGCGCTGGGCGGCGCATTCCACGCCCCTGCCCAGGTTGCCGTATCCTACAATGCCGATTCTCACTTTCATAAGAAATCCCCCTGTACTTTTTATGCGCCTATTATACCGATACTTGTCCCTTTTTGCAAGGCCTGTTCCAAAGCGGCAGGCGCGCGGCAGATAAAATGACAACCCCTGAAGCTGCATAACTCTCGGGTTCAAATCCGCGGATAAGAAAAAGCGGAAGTTCACCCGATGGGTGAGCTTCCGCTTTTTGGTGACCCATCGGGGATTTGACCAGGAACTGCGCTGCGCTTGTTCCTGATGGCTCGGGCACCCAAGAGCTTCGCTCTTCGGTACCGCCCTCACCGCTATGAACTAAAATTGTCCCACCGGGACAATTTTTTACGTTCATACCCTCTCGGGTTCAAATCCCCGGATAAGAAAAAGCAGAAGCCCACCCATCGGGTGAACTTCCGCTTTTTGGTGACCCATCGGGGATTTGAACCCCGGACACCCTGATTAAAAGTCAGGTGCTCTGCCAACTGAGCTAATGAGTCATATCAGCTGCCCGGAGGCCGGACAGCCTACATATTATAACAGGGGAAAAACGGACTGTCAAGCCAAAATTCGGCCTACCGCCCATCAGCGGGCCACAAAATGCCGGACAATGCTGCTGCCGTCGGTATACTGGTTCCAGGCGGTGGCGGACAGATTCATCCCCGCGTTCATCAGCAGAGCGCCGGAGAAGGTCTGGCCTGTCTCCTCGTCGGTGTACCGCTTTTCCGGGTCCAGTCCGCGGAGCCGCAAGGGCTGATAGATATTCTCCGGCCGCCGCATGACCACGCGGGTGAACAGGACCTCGTTTTTGTCGGGGCTGACAAACTCCCAGTCGCAGAGGAAAGGATCCTCCGTGGGGGAAGTGATCCGGTAAAAATCGCCGTAATGGGTGAGCTCATAATACTTATGGTAGTCCGCCACCTGGCGCCTGACGATCTCCCGCTCCTCTTCGGTGAGCTTTCCGGGGTCCATCTCATAGCCAAAAGTGCCGCAAATGGCCACATTGCCCCGGGTCACGATGCCGGTACGGGGATTGGCGGACACGTGGGCGCCCATGGAGGCCGGGGGATAGCAGAGAGAGGCTCCAAACTGAATGGACAGGCGCTCAATGGCATCGGTGTTGTCGCTGGTCCAGATCTGGGGGGAATAGTACATCATCCCCGCGTCAAACCGGCCGCCGCCCCCGGAGCAGTTCTCCAGCAGAATCTGGGGGAAGGCGGTGGTGATCCGGTCCATCAGATCATACACGCCCAGCACATACCGGTGGAAGAATTCGCCCTGGCGCTCAGGCTCCATCACGGCGTTCCCCGCCTCGGAAATATTGCGGTTGCAGTCCCACTTGATATATTCGATATTGTTTTTGGAGATCACATCGTACATCTGCCGGAAAATTTCATCCCGGACCTCCCGGCGTGTCATGTCCAGCACGCACTGGTTTCGGGCGAGGGACTTCTTCCGTCCGGGAGCGCCGATGGCCCAGTCGGGATGGGCGCGGAACAGGTCGCTGTCCGGGCTGATCATCTCCGGCTCATACCAGATGCCGAACTTGACCCCCAGGGCGTTGACCCGCTGGATCAGGTGAGAGAGGCCGCCCTTGAGCTTTTCCTCATTGACGGTCCAGTCCCCCAGGGCTCGATGGTCATCATGGCGGTCGCCAAACCAGCCGTCGTCCATGACCAGCATTTCAATGCCCAGTTCCTTGGCCTGCCGGGCAAACTCCACCAGCTTGTCGTCATCAAAATCGAAAAACGCCGCTTCCCAGCTGTTGATCAGCAGGGGGCGCTTTTTCTTCGTCCACTGGCTGCGCATCAGGTGATCCAAATAGAAGTGATGGAAAGTGCGACTCATGCTGCCCAGCCCGTTTTCGGAAAAGACCATCACCGCCTCGGGGAGCTGGAGCGCCTCGCCGGGGTTCAGCCGCCAGCGGAAGTCATCGGGATTGATCCCCATAAGCACACGGGGACAGCCCCGGGTGTCCACTTCCACGTCAATGGCGAAATTGCCGCTGTAAATGAAGTTCAGGCCGTAGACCTCACCGTGCTCCTCATCGGCGCCCCGGCGGGCCAGGGCCACAAAGGGATTCTGGTGGTGGCCGGTCATGCCACGCCTGGAGCGGATGGACTGGACGCCGTGGATCAGCGGATCCCGCGCCGTGGTGTTTTCCTTGGCCCACTTGCCATACAGGTGGATCATATCCAAATCCATGGTGGGCAGGTCCAGACAGGCGCTGTAGGCCCGCTCCACGTCCGCCCCTTCGCTGCCGCCGTTCTCCAGCCGGACGCTGCGGGCGATGACATCGTAATCCTCAAACACGGTGTAGAGCAGATGGGCCTTCATCCCGGTGACGGGGTCCTCTAGCAGAACCTCCAGGGTCTGGGCCTGGTCCTCCCCGGCAAAGGTGGCGGGCAGGCCCTCCAGGGAGGGTTTTCCTTTTGTGATCCTGTGGGACACATACCGCAGATCCGTCACCGTATTTCCGGCGCTGTTGCGAATGGACAGGGCGGAAATGCGATAGTCTCCTGAGCCGTTGGCCGGATATTCCAGGGGATTGACGTCCAGGGAAAACAGGGGGTCCCCCACATCGGCGGAGCTGGGGCTGAAGGAATCAAACCCGCCCCGATAGACCAGGTAGTTCAGATCGGTATCCGGGATCCTGGCCCCATAGTAAAGGTGGCAGAGGAACCCGCCCTCAAACACGGTAAAGGCGTAGGTAGAGCGCTGGGTATCCAGCTTGAAAACACGGTTTTTCTCCTCGTAAAGAACAGGCATGTTGATTCTCCTTTTCTGCAAAACAAATTCCGTCAGCTCCTCAGTAGGGCTTCCGTTTTCTGTGGGTAGCCAGATAGCGGATAGTAAAGGTCAGAAGGCCCAGGACCGCGACGCCAATGAGGAAGAGGATAAAGTTTCCCATTCCCTTGGTATCCTCCTCCGGGGTCTCCGCCGCCAGCAGCTCCGGGGAAATCACCCCGGTAAGGGAGGCGCTGGCCAACAATTCCTCGTAGGCCTCAAAATATTTCCCGGAAAGGGGGCCGTAGTAGGTAAACTGATATTCGTAGCCGTTTTTCACCAGGGAATCTATGGAAAACGAGGTGCGGGCCCCGGTAGTGGCAAACTGCCCCTGCCGGCGGATATATTCCTTGCCGCCGCAGGTCACCGTTTCCGCAGTAACAGGGGATCCGGCGTTTTCCGCATAGGAAGCCTCCAGCTGCTCCAGGGGATTGCGTTCCAGATAGGCGGCGTTGTCAAAGGCCGCCCGGTCCCCGGAAGTCCCGGACTCCCCGTCGGAGGCAAGAACATCGAATACCGAATAGGTAACGGAAACATTGTCAATATCGTCCGCACGAAAGACCGCCCTGCTGCCGCTGCCATCCTGCTGGGGCGGACGGTAAGACCATCCCGCCGGCACCGTAAAGGATGCTCCCACAGCCTCGTCCGTATACGACCCGTCAGCCGCCGTCTCCGCAGAGGCGCTCCCGCACAGAAACCCGGCCAGCAGCAAAACCGCCAGCACAACCGAAATCATTCTTTGCAGCATCACGATCTTCTCCTTCTAATTTCCGCTGTGTCCTCTTTTGTTGCGCCGATTTTTGCTGTGATTTTATCACAGCGGACGAAAAAAATCAAGGCGAAACCCGCCTATTCCGCCGCCAATGCACTCAGGTTCACCAGGTCTGTTCCGGTGATCCGCCCGTCCTCGTCCAAGTCGGCTGCCCGGCCATAGGGGCCTTCCGCCTCCCCGTCCCCGGAAAGGCTCAGTTCCATGGCTTTGCGCACGTCCGACCCGGTAATGGTTCCGGTGCCGTTGCAGTCTCCGGGAACCACCACGGTCCAGTTGTTCACCCTCATGCCGGTCGCCAGCCCGCCGAACATGACAGGCGCTCCGGAACTGTCCCGGATGTCTGCGGTCTCCGGCTCCATCAGCCGGCGAAGCTCCGCCGCCGTGGTGCCCACGGGGACGACCAGGTATTCCCCCTCCACCCAGCCGGTCTCATCTATGGGCGCCGGGGTGGGAAATGAGTCCTGCTCCGCGTTCCCATACTCCGGCAGGGGAACGTAAAAAATGCCCGTTTTCCCCTGGGTCACTGCGCCGGAAGCGCACAGGGCGGCCACTTCGTTTTCCGTTGTCCGTGAGCCCGTCCGGCGTCCCCTTTCATCATACCATTCCAGGGTGCTGCCGCCATTCGACAGAACCAGACAATTTTCGCCGTCAAGGCAGCAAAAAAGAGGCGGGACCTCCAGCTCTTCCAGCCGGAATATCTGCTCCGCGCTGCCGTCCTTCAGCCGGCAGACAGCGCCGTCCCGCTCCATCCAGACCCCCGGCCCCGCCAGCAGGACCGGCTCCCTCTCGCCGGGCAGCTTCCGGAAAACGGGCCCATCACCCTCGGAAAGGGTCTCGCCCAGATACAGCCTTTCTCCGGCGCAGAGGTACACGTTTCCCAACTGATCCGCCTGCAAAAAGGTGATCCTCTCCGGGAACCCGACGGTCTCCTCCCGGCCCTCGGCCAGCCGTACATGCAGAAGCGCCGGAGCTTCGCCTGTCACCGCCAGGGCATGGCCGGCGCCGTCCCAATCCAGCCACAGCAGCTCGGCGGGATCCCAGAACACAGATTCCCCGGAAACCTGTTCCAGGGAATCTGCGTCAAAGGCGTACAGCTCCGTTTCTCCCTGTCCATCGCCCCAGGCCAGAACACTGCCGCCCTGAAAGGCGGCCCCTGCCAGGGGAGCCTCCACCTCCCGGCGCAGCAGCTCCCGGCCCGTATGGGCGTTCAGCTTCATCAGCAGAGCGGAATCCCGCCCGCTGCAAACCATCCAGGCAACGTCGTCCCGGGCGGCAAGCAAAAGGACTTCCGTGCCGCCCTCAAAGGGCTCCGTGAGAAAAACGCCGGGCATAACCGACCTCTTTCCCACGCCCACCCAAATAAAAAAGAGCAGAAGAAGGGCAAAAATCACAGCCGCCATTCTCCAAACAGCAGCGCTCCTTCGCCCGGTCTTCTGCCGGTTCAATCTTCTCCCCCATGCTCTTCAAAAAAGCCCTCGGCATAGGCGTTGTCCCCTGTCAAGGCGGCCAGAAGCAGCCCGTATACCCCATCGGGATCCCGGTAAAAACGCCGCTCTACCATTTCCGCCTGAGCCCGATCCGGCACATACAGCGAGATGGCCATCAGATCCACCATTCCGCCGGAGACATGGCAGGTCACCTGAAAGCCCCGATCCATCTCCCGCACCTCCACCCGGTTTTCCCGGCGGGAACGGGCCTCTGCCATCAGCCGCACAGCGGCCTCCAGCGCCTTGTCCCGCACGGACAGGGGCAGCGTGGAATCCAGCCTGTCGGCGATCTCCCGGCCGGTATCGGTAACGGTATACAGGCCATCCCCATCCCGGCAGACATGGCCCTGCTCCAGAAGGGCGGCCAAAGCATCCCCTACCTCAAAGTAATTGGCAAGGGCCTTCCGCTGGACGATTTGGGAGACGTCTTCCCCGCTGAGCGGCGCGTTTACACTGCTGAGGATATAGCACAGCAGAATGCGGATGTCGTTCTTGTTCCAAAGGCCGCCGGGCTCAACGCCCTGGGAAAATGCGTCCTGGGCCATGCTCTTTCCTCCTTCGTTTTCCTATGAGTGCAGTATAGCATACTGCCGGAAAAACGGCAAGTTTTTTTCGTCACGCCGTTTCCCGTTTGCAAACAGAGGAGAAAGCTGGTATAATAGGTGACAATATATTTTTCTTGGCTGTTTCTGTTTGGCGTTTCAAACCGATGGGAGGTTTCTGAATATGCCCAAAGTCAGCGTGATCGTCCCCGTTTACAATGTGGAAAGCTACCTGGAAAAGTGCGTCCGCTCCATTCTCTGCCAGACGGAGCGGGACTTTGAGCTGCTGCTCATTGACGACGGCTCCCCCGACAGCAGCGGGGCGCTCTGCGACAGCCTGGCGGAAACCGATCCCCGTATCCGGGTGATCCATCAGGAAAACCAGGGGCTGGGCGGCGCCAGAAACACGGGAATCGAAGCCGCCTCCGGCCAGTGGCTGCTCTTCGTGGACAGCGATGACTGGATCGAGCCGGAAACCTTGGAATCCGCCCTGACCGCCGGGGAAAAGGCCGGCGCCCAGCTGGTGGTGTTTGGCTTCCGCACCGTCAGTGAACAGGGGGAGCGGCTGAAATCCTTTGTGGAGGGCCTGCCCAAAAACGTGGGCTTTTCCCCCAGGGAGCAGCGGGACGTGCTGCTGATTTATCCTGCCGCCTGGAACAAGCTGTATCGGGCGGAACTGTTCCGCCATACAGAGGTGCGCTATCCCCCCCGGGTCTGGTACGAGGACATCCGCACCACGCCGAAGCTGACGGCCGCGGCGGAGAAGGTTGTCTGCACCGATTTTGTGGGCTACAACTACCTCCAGCGGTCCGGCTCCATTATGAAAAACACCAATATCGGGCGCAACCGAGAAATCCTGGACGCCTTAAACGACCTGTTTACCTGGTTCCGGCAGCAGGACCTGTTTGACCTCTACCGGGACGAGCTGCACCATTTGGCGGTGTATCACTGCTATCTGGTAGCTTCCGTGCGGGTGATCCGGATCGACCGAAAAAGCCCGCTGCTCCGGGAATTTTCCGCCTTTCTTTCGGAAATTTTCCCGGAATACCGGCAGGACCCCTACCTTTCCCGGCTGACGGGCAATGAACGGCTTTTGCTCCTCCTGCTGGAACACAAATGGTATTTTCTCATTGAGCTGATTTTTCGCATGAAAGGAACCTCTGAATAAATCAGAGCTTCCCAAAGGATGAAAGGCGCAGATTATGGCTTCTGAAAAGAAAACGGTGCGGCGCAGGGCGGGCAGCCTGGTCGACAACACCATCATGCTGTACATTCTGGAATTTTCCCGGCTGTCCCTGGGCTTTGTGACCCAGGGCTACCAGACCCGCGTGGTGGGCCTTGAGCTCATCGGCACTCTGAACGCCGCCCAGTACGCCGTGAACTTCTTCCAGATCCTCATCGATTTTGGCTTTATCATGTCCGCCACCGCCAAAATTTCCCAGCACCGGGAAGACCGGGAGTATCTGGACAGGATGCTCACCTGTGTGATCGCCGCCAAGACCATGTTCATGGCGGTTTCTTTCGCCATCTTGTTTCTGTTCCTCAAGCCCGGAATTCCCGACGCCACGGAATTCATGGTATACGTGCTCTTTTTGCTCTCCACCTGCTTTGGCTCCTGGCTCCCGGACTTCATGTACCGCGGCCTGGAACAGATGCGCACCATCACGGTGCGGGCCGTATCCATCCGCATTTTTGCCGCCTGCATGATTTTCCTGTTCCTCCGGGAGCCCCAGGATTACTGGATGGTCCCCTTCTTCACCGCCCTGGGCAACGCCGGCGCCCTGTTCTTCGTGTACTGGCACCTGTTCCGCCGGGTGGGGGTTCACTTCACCAAGATCACGCCGAGGGACGTCTGGCAGGTGCTCAAGGGTTCCGCCCAGTTTTTCATGTCCCGGGTAGCCACCTCCATCAACGCCAATCTCAGCGGCATTTTGCTCAAGCAGTTCAGCGGCGATGCGTCCACCGGGCTTTTCGGCAGTGCGGACCGCGTGATCGGCGCCGCCCGGAACAGTATGTCCCCCATTGCGGACAGTCTGTATCCCCACATGATGAAGCACAAAAACTTCCGGGTCATCAAAAAGACCATGCTCATTTTCTACCCCATTGTGCTGGTGGGCTGTGCCCTGGTGTTTCTCTTCGCCGAGCCCCTGCTGGTGCTCTGGCTGGGGAAGGAGGTCGGCCCCCAGGTGGTGACGCCCCTGCGGCTGCTGATCCCCGTGGCCGTATTCACCTTTCCCAACTACATCCTGGGCTACCCCATGCTGGGGGGCATGGGCCTGGCCAAGCACGCCAACCTGTCCGACGCCTTTGGCACCCTGGTTTACCTGTCCGGCGTGGCGGTCTGTTACTTCACCTGCGGAATTCATCTGACCTCCCTGTGCGTGATGTCCTGCGTGACGGAATTCGCCATCCTGGTCTACCGGCTCATCGTCATTTTCCGCAACCGGGAAATTCTCCGCTCCCCGCCGGAGGAGCCGTAGCGGCTTGTCTCCTATCGCCTGACAAAAAACACTGTCAAAAGGTGTACTTTTTGACAGTGTTTTTTCTATAGGCAAATAGTACAGGAAACGGCACAAATTGTCAAGAATAATCTCCTTGTTCGCCAAAAAAGTACCCTGTCCTGCTAAGAGAAAATCTCTTTGGGACAACTGTCAAAAAGTACACTTTTGGGGAACGGTTAAGAAAATGGGAGTGAATTATGCAATTTAATTCTGTGCAGTTTTTATTATTTTTACCATTAGTCGTTTTATTTTATAATACCCAAAAGCGTAAGATATATATGGCTTTTATGCGCCAGTTACTATTTTTATATGTGTTGGAATATGAAATATGCATTACTGATTTTATTTTCCACAATTGTTACATGGGCTGATGGCATATTTCTGCAATTCATAAAGAATCAAAGCTGGGAAAAGAAAAAAATATCGTGTTACTGCAAAATAATAGTGTTTCTATGTTGTGTTGCAAACTTATCCATATTGTTTTTCTTTAAATATTACGATTTCGCATTGCGAAATATTAATATGGTACTGAATCATATAGGGATTATTTTTAATAAACCAGATTATGATATTTTGTTGCCGGTGGGGATTTCTTTTTACACATTTCAAGCTCTGGGTTATACGATTGATGTGTACCGTGGCGATGTATGTGCCGAAAAAAACTTTTTTAAATATGCATTGTTTGTTTCTTTTTTTCCTCAGCTTGTGGCAGGGCCAATTGAACGGTCAAAGAATTTGTTAAAGCAGATTAATAATCCGGCTGATTTTGATGTAGACAATGCCAGATACGGTCTGCTCACTATGGCATACGGCCTGTTTCTAAAACTGGTCATAGCGGACAGGATTTCAACCATTATCGACCCAATATTAGATGATTATGCGTCTTATCATGGAATGACTGTTGTCATGTGTATTATACTATTTGCGTTTCAGATTTATTGTGATTTTCATGGATATACACAAATTGCGATAGGAAGCGCAAAAATACTCGGATATCAGTTGCAGGAGAATTTCAAAGCTCCTTATCTGGCGGTGAATATCAGAGAGTTTTGGCAACGGTGGCATATTTCCCTCACTACATGGTTTACCGATTACCTTTACATCCCCCTAGGCGGTAACCGCAAAGGTAAAATAAGAAAATACATAAATGTCATGGTAGTGTTCCTGTGTTCTGGTTTGTGGCATGGAGCATCTTGGAATTATGTCGCATGGGGAGGCTTGAATGGGTTATATAGGGTTGCATATGATTGGTTGAAGCCATATTTAGAAAAAATAACCCGGTGTTTGAAAATTAATACCGATGCTTTGGGATGGAAAATTTCAGGCGGCCTGGTTACATTTCTGTTAGTGGATTATGCATGGCTTTATTTCAGGGCAAAAAGTCTTCGCGAGGCATTGAAGATACAGCTGAAAATTTATAGCGAGTTTCATCTTCCATATATACTGAGCGATAGCCTACTTGGGGTTTTTGGAAGCTACTCTACGCTGGCCATATTGATATTTTCCTTGATTTTTTTGTTTTATACAGATTACTTGCAACTACAGGGTATTGACTGGAAAAAAAGAGTGCTTGAACAGCAGGTTGTATATCGGTGGCTGGTATATATTGTGATGTTGTTGGCTTTACTGATTTTTGGAGTATATGGAGCAGGACATGAACAAACACAGTTTATTTACTTCCAGTTCTAAAAAAAATATCGTTTTTGTGATAAAGCTGGCTGTATTATTTTGGATGATTTTACTTTTTTTGTATCAATTATCGCCTCAATACCTGATGCATTATCAGGCCTCGCTGATAGACAAGGTAGAACGGGCTGAAAATATTAATGAGCCCAAAATAGTGCTGATTGGGAATTCCAATTTGGCATTTGGTATAGAATCGGAAAAAATAGAGAAAGCCATTCATATGCCGGTCGTCAATATGGGGCTACATGGAAGTTTGGGTAATGTGTTTCATGAAAGAATGGCTTTGCTGAATGTACATGAAGGGGATATATACATTATTTGCCATACTTCCTATGCGGATGATGGAGAAATCCCTAATATAGAATTGGCATGGATTACTATAGAGAATCACTTTGGTTTGTGGAGGCTTTTGCGTAGAGAGGATGTGAAGCCTATGCTTGAAGCCTATCCTGTTTATTTAAAAAAGTGCATTTCCTTATGGATGACGGGAGAGGGGAATCAATACGGAGGTGGAGGGGCATACATCAGATCCGCTTTTAATGAATATGGCGATATCGAATGGGAAGACAGCGGGTGCGAATATGATTTCAGCGATTTTCAAAGCACTGTTCCGGGTATATCTGATAATGTGGTGGAACGGCTTAATAATTTAAAGGAATATCTGGAATCGAAAGGCGCCACACTATTGCTGGCAGGTTACCCAATTGCCGATACATCTAATCGCTCAAGCAATGAAGCTTATATTAA
Organism: uncultured Acutalibacter sp.; assembly: GCA_964600905.1. Taxonomy (GTDB): domain Bacteria; phylum Bacillota; class Clostridia; order Oscillospirales; family Acutalibacteraceae; genus Acutalibacter. The sequence goes on from CAZRLJ010000046.1 coordinate 11,824, forward strand.
TTTTGAAAATGAACTGAAAGAAAAAATGGATGCTCCCGTTATTTCGCATTATACAGATTACATCTATCCATGTGATTATTTTTTTGATACAGAGCTTCATCTGAACAATGTTGGAAAACAGGTTCGTACAAATCAGTTGATAAAGGATTTGACAGAATATTTGCAAAAAGCAAAAGAATGATGGATTTAAAGCTGCTATTTTGCCGCATTTGTTAAACTGTGTACATAAAAGGAAAATGCAAAATATCAAACCGATAGTCAGAATTATGTGCGGGAATGTAATTCTGGTTATCGGTTTTCGTGTAGAATTATTCATATGAATACCTAAAAATAGATTCTCCTTTTCCCGCAAAAGCAAATACTTCTCCTGCCGCGCCCTTGCCTCTCTGACGAGGGAGGTGGCACGGCGGAAGCCGTAACGGAGGGAGAGAAAGTTAAGGACTACATTTTCAGCGGTGAATATACTTTAGCGCATAATTTTCTCTCCCTCAGTCAGCTACGGCTGACAGCTCCCTCATCAGGGGGAGCCAAGAAAGAACTTATAAATTGTTCATTCCCAACGCTTCATTCAGCCGCTTCTGTCAAAACCCTTGTCAAGTCCTCCCGGAAAATCAGGTCGGCACGGTGATCGTAGGGAGTTTCGTCCCGGTTCAGGATCACCAGCCGGGCGTCCGGCTGCAGGTAGGTCACCAGGCCCGCCACAGGATACACCACCAGCGATGTACCCCCCACAAGCATCAAATCCGCATGCTCCGCGTACTCCACCGCCCGGAGGAGGTCCCGCTGGTTCAGGGCTTCCCCGTAAAGCACCACATCCGGCTTTACCACGCCGCCGCAGGTACACCGGGGGACCCCGGTGCAGCCGGTCACCACAGACATATCGTACCGCTTTCCGCAGGACTGGCAGATGTACCGGTCCTCGTTGCCGTGAAGCTCCAGCACATTTTTGCTCCCGGCCATCTGGTGAAGGCCGTCGATATTCTGGGTGATCACCACCTCCAGAAGGCCCTCCTGCTCCAGCTTCGCCAATGCATAGTGGGCGGCATTGGGCTTGGCGTTTGGATAGAGCATGACCTTGCGCATAAACTCATAAAATTCTGCCGTGTGGTGCACAAAATAATCATGAGAGAGCATTTCCTCGTAGGAAATGCCCTGCTTTTTCTCCATATAAAGGCCGTGGGCACTGCGAAAATCGGGAATGCCGCTGGCGGTGGAAACCCCCGCGCCTCCCAGAAAAACCGTGTGGCGGCTCTCCTTCAGCCAGGCCTTCAGCTGTTCCATTTTTGTCATGACGATCCCCCGTTACTTCAAAATCAGCTCCACCGGGCAATGGTCGCTGCCCTGCACCTGGGACAGGATGCGGCTGTCCTCCAGCCGGTCCGTCAGCCTTTCATCGGCCAGGAAATAGTCGATGCGCCACCCGGCGTTGTTTTGCCGGGCATGGTACATGTAGCTCCACCAGGAATAGGCCCCCTCCAGGTCGGGATAAAAGTGCCGGAAGGTGTCCACAAAGCCGGAAGCCAGCAGCTCCGTAAATTTACCCCTTTCTTCATAGGTAAAGCCCGCGTTTCCCACATTGGGCTTGGGATTTTTCAGGTCAATGGGCCGATGGGCCACGTTCATATCCCCGCAGACGATCACCGGCTTCTTCTCCCGCAGGGCCGCCAGATAGGCCCGAAAGGCATCCTCAAAAGCCATCCGGTAGGAAAGCCTTGTCAACTCCCGCTGGGAATTGGGGGTGTACACCGTCACCAGAATAAAGTCGGGATATTCCGCGGCGATCACCCTTCCCTCGCCGTCGAACTCCTCCTCACCGACGCCGTACTGCACCGACAGCGGCTCGGTACGGGAAAAGATCGCGGTTCCGGAATAGCCTTTTTTCACCGTGGCGGAATTCCAGTATTCAAAATAGCCGGGAAACTGAAAATTCGCCTGCTCCTTCTGCATTTTCGTCTCCTGCAGGCAGATCACGTCCGGGGCTTCTTCCCGCAGAAATCCCTCGAAGCCCTTTCCCATGCAGGCCCGCAGGCCGTTGACGTTCCAGGATACCAATTTCATGTTGATTTTCCCTTTCCCCGGAAACTTTTGGAATGTCCTAGGCGAGGAGTTTTTTGTACTTCCCCCCGCCTCCGGCGGGGGGAAGTACGTCAAAAAATCTTCCCTGCGGGCATCCCGGAAAATTTTCCGTTTTTTAACAATCTTTTTGTAAAACCGTGTATAATATGGACAACGCTACACTCAAAAAACAGGAGGAATGTTCCCATGAAAAATCCCATTGTCACCATTGAGACCACCCGCGGCGTCATCAAGGCAGAGCTCTACCCCGAGGTCGCGCCCAACACCGTGAACAACTTTATCTCCCTGATTCAAAAAGGCTTTTATGACGGCACCATCTTCCACCGGGTGATCCCCGGCTTCATGATCCAGGGGGGCG